>JBCCEF010000010.1 GCA_039030395.1 Acidobacteriota bacterium | reverse complement strand
TTTCCCTGGCGCGAGGGGACTGTGTGGGGGCTGCTCTCTCGGCGGCATCGGCGATTCCCTTCGCCGGATACGCTGCAACGGGTGTCAAGGTCGGAAGAAGGGGGTTAAAATTACTGGATGAGGGAGTGGAAGTCCCAAGGGCAACAACTGTTCTCGGGCATGCTGGTCGGAATGGCGCCCCCGGCTACGTCGAGATGGCCGACGCGATCGGTGCTCGCAGGTTCGCGATTCCCGATGAGATATGGCGGGGGATGACGGCCGCCGAGCAGTGGGCGGCCAACCAGCGATTCCTCGACCGCATGATCCTGCGCGGGGACGACATCGTCCTCTCGACTCCGGCAGGAGAGGCATGGCCCGGGAGCTTCTTCGCACGCGAGTTGGAGTACCTCGCTGGCAAGGGCTACACAGTGAGCCCGGATGGTGTTCGGCTGCTGCCGCCCGCCAGGTAAGGAAGAAACAGGTCGTGAGTTCGTCCTCTTTGCGCGAGAAAGCTGAGCAGGAACTGAGCGACGCTGGATTCGGACCGGCGACGCTCGAACGAGAGATGCACAACGAGGACCAATTCGGGAACGCCGAAGCGGTCTTCAGCATCGGCAGCCTTCGTTTGCGGTTCTTGCGCGACCGAGGCCAGGACTTCCTCGAGCTGGGCTCGCGGGCCGAACCCGAGCAATTCTTCCTGGTCGACGATGTCGAGGTGGCGATGGGCTGGAAGACGGTGGAGGGCGTGCTCACCAAGCAACACCCTGACGATCTTCGGGATGTACTCGCTCGAGTTGGGGCGAAGCGGAAGGAACTTGAACATGCGTTCTCATTGTCGAACTGGCCGAACTCGGCTCGGCGCTTCGAGTCCGCGGCGAAGAAGCGTGGAGAGCTTTTTCTACGTCGGCTTCAACAGCTGGCGAAGCCGACCCAACCCAACTAGGTGCCACCCGAATGTCAACCTCAAACGAATCAATGGCTTAGCGCGGGAATCGATCTCCACCGTTGGAGCACCAATTGACGTGCGAGCCGGGCAAGGCGCTCAAGCTCTTCAACTACCTGGCCGCCCTGATCCCCAGCTTGCAGATGCCAAGCAGGTGCGCTTTGTCGCTCAGTTCTTCCGGCGAAATGGCCCTTCGCCTCAGTGACAGCGACGGAACCGGAATAACCCTGGACGAGGGTTGGAGCGCCTTCCTTCTCCACCATGCGATCCGTCGATCCACGCCCAAAGACGGCTTTCTGGGAAACACCTGAAGGAAACCGAAACGCCGCTTTGGCAGGCGTAGTCGCCCTCTCAGTAAAGTGGCCCTTGCAGCCGCCTTGGACCAGCGGAGAGGATGGGCGCAGACCGAGGCGACCACGGGCGAGGAAGGCATCCTGGCGGGCTACCTGTTCGGATCACCGTCCGCCGCCCTGTCCTTCGCCAACGGCGTCACAGGGACTCTCGGGTTCCTGTGGCCCGATGTGACGAGCCAGGTGACGATCGATGCATGCGGCGCTCTGGTGGTGTTGTCCTCGGCTCGGGCCGACTGGCCCCCGGCGAAGCTGTTCGACGGCGCCGACTGGATCGACGAGTTGGCCGGTAGGCTGGGAGGAGAAGGGACGGAACTAGAAGCGGCGCTGCAGTCAGAAGTCGGGAAGCCGAATCAGAGCCAACTGCTTACCATTTGCTTACCAATTCCCCATAGACGCCCAAATCATCACGTCGCAATGTTACGTCAAGCATCTAAAAGAAATAGACTTACAGTGGTGCGGCTAGGAGGACTCGAACCCCCGACCTAGAGTTTAGGAAACTCCCGCTCTATCCACCTGAGCTATAGCCGCAAGGGCGCCGATTATATGCGGTGTCATCGGCAGTGTCCCGGGCCGACGGCAGCCGCCCGGCAGCGAGGCCGTCAACCGGCGGGATCGCGGCTCGATGGGACCGTGACCAATTCGATCAGTCGGGCTTCCAGGGCCGGATCCGGGAGATGGGTCAGCAGCAGGCAGTCTTCGGACAGTCCCGCGGGACCCGCCACACCCGGCACGGCGAGGGCCTCGAGGTCCTGATGGGAGACTTCCTCCAGCTGGACCCTTCGCCCGGGCCAACCCACGAATAGTGCCCGCTCCTCCGAGCGCGGAGCTTCGGACAGCAGCTCCACGCGCTCGATCTCTACGCGGTGGCCCGAAAAGAGGGCTTCGATCCAGGGCCGATAGGCGCTGGAGAGGGAGATCCGGCCCGCCGCTTCCAGGACGATCCCGCTTTCGCCGAGGGCGCCGAGCAACCGCCGAGCCAGGGCCGGATCGTGCACCGCATGGTCCAGCCGGAGGAGGGCGTGACGCCGCCGGATGGGATGGCCCCGGCCGCTGGGCCAGAGGATCTTCGCGAGATCGGCGATGATCGGCCAGAGGGCCAACACCGCCGGCTCGCCAGCTGACTCGACCAAGGGACGGCTCGAGAGGAGTTCCTTGAGGGTTTCGACCAGATCGTTCAACCGCAAGGGCGGACCGATCCACACCCGGTCGGCACTTTCTTCACAGCGCACCACCCGGGACCCGCGGACATAGAGATGGGCCAGCCGAATCGATGGGCCGCCCTCGCGCGCCACTGCTCCGGGCGAAGCGAGCCCCACCCGCAGGCGCAACTCGGGATTCGCGAGCAGGTGTAGCGAGGCCAAAAAGTCTTGATCGGCGAGATCCTCGGCCGGACTCGCATCGGAGACGGGTAGCCCTCCTCCGCCAGCGGCGAAGGACGCCAGAGGGCTGGCCGAAACCGGTTCGAAGCCCCCGGCACGCCTCAGATCGGCCAAGACTTCCCGGCTGACGGCCCGGGGGGCAACGTCGAAGGGATCTACACGTTCCGGCGCGGCGCCCGTTGGCGAGGGCGGCGCCGGTACTGACGGCGAACTTCGGATCATAAAATCGCTCCTTGTCCTTCAGGTCTCCTCCTTGGCAGACCATCGAGCGAAAAATCAGGACTCTCTTCCTATCGAATTTAGATCCAAGTGTCAATTCTTCTATCGGTCCAATCATAAAATCCCAATTGGTTGAAAATTCGACAGCTCGAAGGGAAAACGGAGGCTTATTCGCCGACGGTGCGCTGAGCGAGAACGGCCGCCAGGCCCTCGCCGAACCAGCCGGCGAGCCTGCCCTGCTGGTCGACGATGGTCTCTTCCCGGCGGGGGCCGGTGGAGATGAGATCGACGCGGGCATTGAGATCTTCCTCGATGAAGGCGATGTACTCCTGCGCCGCGGCGGGCAGATCTTCGCGGCACAGAATGCCGACGGTTCTCTGCCGCCATCCCGGGAAGCTGCGGTACACCGGTTCGGCCCTCTCCAGGTCGCGCTGCCCGGACGGGAAACCTCGCCGTTGCTCGCCGTCGATCCGGTAGGCGGTGCACACCTTGATCTCGTCGAGATCGTCGAGCACGTCGAGCTTGGTCAGGGCGATGGACTCGATGCCGTTGAGCATCCGGCTGTAGCGGCCAGCCACCAGATCCAGCCAACCGCAGCGCCGAGGGCGACCGGTGGTGGTGCCGAATTCGTTGCCCCGGGAGCGCAGGAACTCGCCGGAGTCGTCATGGAGTTCCGTCACGAAGGGACCCGCGCCGACGCGGGTGGTGTAGGCCTTGAGCACGCCGATAGCGCCGTTGAGGGCGGTCGGCGCGACCCCGGCGCCGGTGGCCGCAGCGCCGGTGGTGCAGCTCGAACTGGTGACGAACGGATAGGTGCCGTGGGCCAGATCGAGCAGGGTGCCCTGCGCCCCTTCGAAGAGCACGGACGAGCCCGCAGCCAGCCAATCCCCGAGGAGTTGCTCCGTATCTGCGAGGCGAGGGGCCAGCCGCTCTCCCCAACTCCGGCATTGATCGAGCAACGCCGAAGCGTCGGACTTCGCCGTATCTCCCAGGTCCGCCAGTTGCCCGTCCACCCGATCCAGCAGCAAGCCGAGGAGGTCTTCGAGATCCGGCGCCAGCAGATCGATCAGCCGTAGGCCATAGCGACCGGCCCGGCTCTCGTAGGCGGGACCGATGCCGCGCGAGGTGGTGCCGATGGCCCGTTCGCCGCGCGCCCGCTCGCGCGCCTGATCGAGGCGCGCGTGGCAGGGCAAGAGGGCCGTCGCGCGATTCGACAGAAACAAACGGCCGGCATCCTCGATGCCACCGGCGCGCAGTTTTTCCAGCTCGCTGAAGAAGGCGTCCGGGGCGATGACCATGCCGCTGCCGAGGACGCAGCGGGTGTCCGCATGCAGGATGCCCGAGGGAATCAGGTGCAGAGAGAAGTGCTGATCCCCGAACTTCACCGTGTGGCCGGCGTTGTGGCCGCCCTGGAAGCGGGCCACCGTATCGAAGGCCGGGCAGATCAGATCGACGATCTTGCCCTTCCCTTCGTCCCCCCACTGCATGCCGATGATGACGACGTTGGCCATGGATCTCCTCGGAAGACTCAACCACTTTTCGCGAAACGCGGATGCTAGCAGGTTGCTGAAAACCTAGGCTACCTTTTCGACAGCCTGCTCCGAGCCCGAAGGCTGGGCGTCCCCGGAGCGAGGCGGCGCCGGAGGCGCCGAGGACGGGGTGAGCCCGAAAGTCAGTACTTTCTTTCGGACGAGGGGGCGCTCAGCCCCCAAGAGAGCCAGCTAGCAGGGAAACCGAAACAATAGGCCGAAGGCCTTTTTCAGCAACCTGCTAGCATGCCAGCAGGGCCGACATGTCCGGCCTTGAGGTCCCCTACCGGCACCTTCTGGGGGGGACACTAGGAGCCGACTCTGAACCTGTTCCTCGACGCCTCGACCGTTCTCCTGCCGGTGGCCTATCTGCTCGCCGCGGCGACCTACGGCGACCTCTTCTTCTCCGCCGATCGGAGATTCGAGGCCCTGGCGGCACCGGCGCTGCGCGCCACCGTGGGTCTGCACCTGGTGACCTTGATCGTGGTGACCCTGCGCTGGCGGCAACTGCCGGCGGTCACCGTGGCACAGGTGCTGTCGATCATCGCCTTCGCGGTGGCGGCGGTGTACCTGTTTGTCGAGTGGCGCGGACGCGAGCGGTCGACGGGCTTCTGGCTGGTGTCCCTGGCCTTCCTGTTCCAGCTTCTCGCCTCGCTCTTGCGGGATCCGGCGCCGCCGGATCGCGAGCTGTTCCACAATCCGCTCTTCGCCACCCATGTCTCCCTGGCGCTCCTGGGCTACGCCGCCTTCGTCGTCGCCGCCGGCTATGGCTTTCTCTTTCTGCGTCTGTACCGAGAACTCAAAATCGGCCGCTTCTCCACTTTCTTCGGCAAGCTGCCGCCCCTCGAAGTGCTGGAGACGATGATGGCCGGCGCCCTGGCGGTGGGCTTCATGGCCTTCACCGGCGCCGTCGGTCTGGGCGTGTTCTGGGCCGAGCAGCGCCTTCAGGTGAGCTGGATCCAGGATCCGCAGATCCTCACCACCATCGCCACCTGGGCGTTCTACGGGGTCGTGCTGTTGCTGCGCCGATTGGGCCGCTGGCAGGGTCGCCAGACCGCCATCGGCAGTCTCATCGGGTTTGTCGCTATCCTGTCGTCGCTCCTCGCCGTTCGGCTGTTCCTGTCGGACTTCCACGGCACTCTTTAGGGATCTCGCACGGTGGCTTCTTCCCTCCCCATCCTGCTGGTCGGCACCGACCACCGCAACGCGCCCATCGAACTGCGCGAAAAGGTCAGCTACGGCGCCGACGAGGCCGAAAGAACCCTGGTCCACCTGCTCGCTCGCGAGGAAATCGCCGAGGCCTACCTGCTCTCCACCTGCAACCGTACGGAGGTCTACGTTGTCGCCCAGGGCTACGATTCCGCCTACCGGACCGCCGCCGAGGTGGTGTTTGTGAAGCGCGAGGCACAGCTTGAAGAACTGGGCCATCTCTATGTCCAGCGGGGCGACCAGGCGGCCCGTCACCTGCTGCGGGTGGCGAGCGGGCTGGAATCGATGGTGCTCGGCGAACCGGAGATCCTCGGCCAGGTGAAGACCGCCGCCGGTTTGGCCGAGTCCATCGGCGCCGCCGGACCGCTGCTCCAGAAGCTCCAGCGCTACGCCGCCCGCGCCGGCGCCCGGGCGCGGTCCGAAACGGCGATCGGAACCGGCGCCGTCTCCCTCGGCTACGCCACCGTGGAGCTGGCGAGAGTCATCTTCGATCGGCTGGGCGATCTGCGCATTCTGATCGTCGGTGCCGGCGAGACAGCGCGCCTAGTGGCCCGCAATCTGATCGACAAGGGAGCTTCCCGGGTGCGCCTCGCCAACCGCGGCCAGGAACGCGCCGCGGCCCTCCGGGCCGAGTTGCCGACGATCGAGATCGTACCCTTCGGGGACCTCGCCGCCCAGGCCAATGACTCGGACCTGCTGGTGACCACCACCTCGGCGGACGAATCGCTGCTCTCCCAGGAGGACCTGCCGGTGCGCCGCTCGCGGCCGTTGCTGGTGGTCGACCTCGGGGTGCCGCGCAATGTGGAACCCGCCGTCGGCCGCCTGGAAAACGTCTTCCTCCACACGGTGGATTCCCTGGAAACTCTCATCCAAAAGAACCTCAAGCGGCGGCGCGAAGAGGTCGCCAAAGTCGAAGAGTTGATCGAGGAGGAGCTGGCGCAATACCTCGGCTGGGCTAGGGGGTTGGCCGCCGAGCCGATGATCGAGCAACTCCAGAAGAAGGCCGAGGCGATTCGCCAGCGGGAACTCCTCGTCGCCCAGGCCCGTTTCCCGACGGAGCTGCATGACGAAGTGGACCGCCTCACCCGCTCCCTGGTCCGCAAGATCCTCCACAACCCGAGCGCTCACCTGCGCGGCCAGGGGCGCACCGAGGGTGAGCTGGAGTTGATTCGAGAGTTGTTCCGCCTCGACGGCGACGAATAGCTGCGAGAGCGTATGTGCCTGCATCTGCGCTCTCTCGCCTTGCCTAATCTCAAGGACAACGTCTGAATGCCGCCACGCCAACTTCGTTTGGGTACCCGCCAAAGCGCTCTCGCTCTGGCCCAGTCGGGTCTAGTGGCGAGGGCGTTGGAAGGGCGCATCGCGGGCTTGAACGTCGAGCTGGTGCCGATCGTCACGCGCGGCGATCGCTGGCCCGGCGACCTCGCCGAAGTCGGCGGCAAGGGATGGTTCACCGAAGAGCTGGAGGCGGACCTCCTCGCCGACCGGCTGGACCTCGCCGTCCACAGCCTCAAGGATCTACCGGTCACCCTGCCGCAGGGCCTGGCGATCGCCGCGTTTCCGCCACGGGCGGATGCACGGGATGTACTGGTGAGCGACCTGGCGGATGATCTCGCCGGCCTGCCGGCGGGATCGGTCTTGCTCACCGGTTCGCTGCGCCGGCGCGCCCAGATCCTCCGCCATCGGCCCGATCTGGTGGTCGAACCGGTGCGGGGAAATGTCGACACGCGGCTCGAAAAGTGGCGCAGCCAGAAAGCGGCTGGAGTCATTCTCGCCGCCGCCGGCCTTGCCCGGCTAGGCGTTGGCGGAATCCCTGCCCACCCCCTCCCTCCGGCAGTGGTGCAACCGGCGCCGGGCCAGGGCACCCTCGCCATCGAGGTGCGCGCCGGCTCCCCGGCGGAAGACCTTTGCCGACGCCTGAACGATCCAGAAACGGCCCTCGCCGCCGCCGCCGAGCGGGCCGTGGTGGCGGCCTTCGGCGGCGACTGCACCCTGCCGCTGTCGGCCTGGGCTCGCCGCGAGGAGAGCACTTTCCGCCTCGACGCCCGCTTGACCACCCCGGACGGCCGGCGCGAGGCGCGAGGCGGCGCTTCGACCGCCGCGGTCGATCCCGCATCGCTCGACCTCGCCACCCTGGCCGACGCCTGTGTCGCCGCCCTGCGGAAAGACGGCGCGGAAGACGTGTTGCGCGCCCTCGGCCGAGCCCCCCTGCAACCTTCGTGAAGCCTCTCGCCGGCGTTCGCGTCGTCGTCACCCGGGCCGCTTCGCAGTCCGCTGAATGGGTCGCGGCCTTCCGGCGGGCCGGCGCCGAAGTCGCAGCCTTGCCCCTGCTGGAAATCCTGCCGCCGGCAAACCCGGCAGAACTCGCAGCGGCCGCCGACCTAGCCCGGCGGGCTCCCTTCGACTGGTGGGTGTTCACCTCCGCCAACGCGGTGCGGGCGTTCCTTCCCCTGCTGTCTCCGGAGGTCCCGCGCTCAGCCCTCTGCGCCGCCGTTGGGCCGGCCACCGAAGAAGCTCTGGAGGCGGCCGGAATCGGCGTTGACTGCCGACCGGCAACGGATCGGTCCCACGCCGAAGGACTCGTCCGGGCGCTGGCCCCGCGGGTCGCCGGGAAACGGGTCCTGGTGCCCCTGGCGGAGGATGCTCGCCCGACGATGGTCGACGGCCTGCAGCGGGCCGGTGCAGAGGTCTTGCCGGTGGTGGCCTATCGCAAGACAATGCCCGCCGATGCCGGTGCCCAGGCGGCGCGCCTCTTCGCCTCACCACCATGGGGTTGGGTCACCGTCACCAGCCCGCGCCTGGCGCGCCACCTACGGCGGGTGCTCGGCGAGCGCTGGCATGAGGGTCGCTCCACCCTGCGGGCGGCGTCCATCGGTCCGCGGACCAGCGCCGCTCTCCGCGACCTCGGCCTGGATCCGGCGGCACAGGCGGTGGAGCCCAGCGCCGCCGGCCTGGTCGCCGCCGTCGTCGCCGCCCACCGCTAAACAGCCCTTCGGTTCGCCGCCGCCTTGGGCGGGACGACGCGCACACATCGATGATTGCAACAATTACAAATATACCACGATCAAGAATCGAAATTGGTCGATATTTCCTATCTTTCGCGCTTTGCTAAGCGGGTCCGTGCATTTCTTCCCAGATCATGAGATACTCCCAGCGGACCAGGTACATACCGGAGCTCTGGATCCCCTGCATCAACCGGAGGCGGGGTCCTTGAACACTTCCTGGTTCTTGCTCGTGATCTTTTGGAGGGAGAGCCTGATGTCTCAGCCGCTTGTAGATCGCTTCGTTTCGACTCGCACACCGATGGAGCAGACCACCGACCGGTGGGCAGCCGCCCTGCTCGGCGGAGCGGCCCTCGGCGGAGCGACGCTTTTAGCCTGCGCGATCCAGGGCTGGGGCGCCGGCCTGCTGCCGGCGGGTGCCCTGCGGCTGGCGTCGGCCCTCGCCTTCGGCCTCGTCCTGGCGCCCGTTCTGGCGGCCGGCGGTCGCCTGTTCGGCCGGTCGTGCAATGAAGACGACCGGCCCACCGAGCTGATCGACGGCCTGGGCGATCTCCTCGGCAACGCCTGCGGCGCCTTACTGGTGGCGGTTCCGGCCGGTTTGCTGCTTCGCATGGCCTTTGCCGGAGGCGGCCTGGAGGCCACCCTCGCCACCCTCGCCGAGGCGCGTAGCGATCCGCCCTTCGAAAGTCTCCTGCTGCGCGCCACTCTGTGCGGCGCCCTGATGGCGATCGGTCTCGAGAACTGGCGAGCGGGCGAACGCCTGATCGACCGCCTCGGCGGTTTTCTGCTGGCGATCCTGCCGATGGTGTTGCTGGGCTTTTCGCTGGTGGCGGTGGACCTGCTGGTGCTGCCGATGACCCTGCTGATGGAGGGCAGCATCCACTCGGCGCAGTGGATTCCCAGCCTCTTCCCGGTGATGTGGGGCAACCTGATGGGTGCGGCGATGGTGGCGGCGTTTTTCGGACGCCGGGACCAGCCGCGCGCCGCGGCGGCGAGCTGAGAAGATCGCCAACTCCTAGCCGGCCAGCCTAGGCCATCCCCCAAAAGAATCGAGGCGAACCCACCGGCGGGTTCGCCTCGAAACGCCTCAGCCCAATCGTCCCTGTGCCCTACGGATAGGTGTAAGGCGCCTGCAGGCCGAGGGGTAGGCCGAAAATACCCCAGTAGACCAGCAGGAAGACCGTCCAGGTGATCAAGAAGACCACCGAGTACGGCAGCATCATCGAGACCATCGTGCCGATTCCGGTGTTCTTCACCCAGCGCTGGCAGAACACCACCACCAGTGGGAAATAGGGCATCAGCGGGGTGATGATGTTGGTGGTCGAATCACCCACCCGGTAGGCCGCCTGGGTCAGTTCCGGCGAAATGCCGAGCTGCATCAGCATCGGCACGAAGATCGGCGCCAGCAATGCCCACTTGGCGGAGGAGGATCCCACCAGTAGATTGACCACCGCCGCCAGCAGGATGATGCCGACGATGGTGACCTGCGTCGGCAAGCCGAGAGCCTGCAGGAATGAGGCACCCTTCAGGGCGACCAGGGCGCCCAAGTTCGAACTCCCGAAGGCGGCGATGAAGAGGGCGGCGAAGAACACCATCACGATGTAGTAGCTCATCGTGCCCATCGCCTTGCTCATTCCCTCGATGATGTCGCGGCTGCTCTCGACGGTGCCGGCGACGTAGCCGTAGATCACGCCGGGCAGCAGAAAGAACAAAAAGATCAGCGGCACGATGGACTGCATCAGCGGCGCCGTAAAGGCGGTGATATCACCGTCCGGCGAGCGCATCGACGAGGTCACCGGCAGCACCCACAGGAAGAGCAAGACGCATCCCAAGAAGACCGAGGCGAGGGCCACCAGCAGGCCCTTGCGCTCCTTGGCGTCCAGCCGCTCCATCTGCGGTATGTCGTCGCCCTCCTCCAGCTCCACCGGCGTCGAAGCGAGGCGCGGTTCCACCACCTTGTCCGTCAGGAACCAGCCGACGAGCACCACCAGCACCGTGGAAGCGGCGGTGAAGGCCCAGTTGCACATCGGGTTGACCTCGCGCGCCGGGTCGATGATCTGAGCCGCCGCCTGGGTCAGTTCCTGGAGCAGCGGATCGATACCGGAGGGGATGAAATTGGCGCTGAACCCGCCGGACACGCCAGCGAATGCGGCGGCGATTCCGGCCAGCGGATGGCGGCCGGCGGCGTAGAAGATGACGCCCCCCAGCGGGATCACCAGCACATAGCCGGCGTCCGCCGCCGTGTGGCTGACGCAGGCCACCAGGATGAGCATCGGCGTCAGCAGCATCTTCGGGGTGAAGCCCAGGAGCCCCTTCAAACCGGCGTTGATGAAGCCGGTGTGCTCCGCCACGCCGACGCCCAGAAGCGCCACCAGCACCACCCCCAGCGGAGGGAAACTGGCAAAGGTCGCGACCATGTTGGCGAGGAAGGCCGCCAGGGCCGGGCCGGTGAGCAGGTTGTTGATGATGATCGACTCGCCGGTGCGGGGATCGATGTCCGCGAACTGGGTTCCCGACAAGAACCACGAGGCGATCCAAACGATGAACAGACCGAAGACGAAGATCAGCGCGGGATCGGGCAGCTTGTTGCCGGCCACTTCGATCCAGTTCAGGACACGGACGAGCCCCGACGGCCGAGCCGCGGGCTTGGCGGGATTGTTATCTGTCATGGTGCCCGGAGGATAGCTCAAAGGAGCCATCGGCGTCGATCGACACCGTCAACGGAAAAGCGCTCTCGCTCCGGCGACGATCCACCAGACACCGACCAAGCGGAAGATCCACAGCAGAATACGGATGCCGAGCAAGTAGAAGTTGTGGGCCGGGAACGGCACCGTGACGACCCCCTCCCCCTCCTCGCCCCACCAGGCTCCCAAGGCCGCGAACTGCACTGTCAGCCCCACCACCAGGCGGAACACCGCCGTCGCCCGCTCGACCGGCGCCGGGTAACCGAGGGCGGCGAAGAGCAAGCTGCCGAGCAAGAACAGCAGCGGCAGAAAGATGCCCAGCCGCAGCGGCCAGCGGAAGCGCTCGACCCAGCGCAGGAAGCGCTCCGCCGGCCGCCGGTGGCCGGCGCAGAAAACCGCCCGGAAGGGGTTGCCGCCGGCGGCGATCGGCAGAGCCTCGGGCTCGGCGCCGCCCTCCCTGGCGTTTCCCTCGTCAAGGCGGTTGCACCACAGGCATTGGTGCGGCCGCACCCGGGCCATGTAGGGCCGCGCCAGGAAGCGGTGGCCGATCATCAGCAAGACACCGGCGGCGAGGCTGCCACCCAGCGGCTCCGGATGGGCCACGAACAGGTATAGCACCAGCGGGATGAACAGGAACAGCAGAACGCCGACGAAGGTCATTGACGGACCGCTAGCGCTCGACGAAGACTTCGCGGCGCACTTCTTCGGCGGCCACGGCCAGGGCCCGCCGCGCCGGCGCCACCAGCACCGGCGGTTTCTGGATCAACGCCAGGGCATAGTCGTCCGGCAGCAGGCAGGCGTGGATGTGCAGACCGCCGCGAGCGATGTGGAGGATTCTCAAATCGCCGATCTCGGCGCCGGTGAGGGTCTGCCGAAGCTGCCGCAGGTAGATGCCGAGATAGGCGGCGACGATTTTCATGTCGTAGGGCGAGTACTCGGCGCAGGCGAGATCCACCGTCTCGCCGCTCTCGTCCAGAAACAGCACGCCGACGGCGCTATCCACGTTCGCCAACAGGTTGGCCATGGTGTACTCGAAGGGCATGGGTCAGCTCAGTCCTTCCTTCTCACCGACTTCGTCGCGAGAGGGCGTAGGCGCCTGCAGATGCAAGGATTTCGAGTTGCGAAGCGACGCAAGCGTCCCTGCAGTCCGTTGAGGAGCGGAGGGGCCGAAAAACACAGCAGATGTGGGTGCATACGTCCTCGTAGCAGAAGGTCGGTGAGATGGAACTTTAGCTAATCGTCGCGATGGTCTCGTCCGCGTCGTCGATGTCCTGAGGCGTCCAGATCTCCGGCGCCCTCACCGGCGCAAAGGCTCCCGAGTCGGGCCGATCCCAGGTCCCGCCGGGGCGCGGGATCTCACCCAGTTTGTGGGCCTTCAAGAACGCCGTTACCACCTTGGCGTCGAAGCGCGAACCGGCCAGCCGGGTGATCGTTTCCATCGCGAACTCGAGGGTGTAGGCCTGCTGGTAGGGCCGGTTGGTGGTGATGGCGTCGAAGGTGTCGGCGACGCACACGATACGCGCCTCCAGCGGAATCTCTTCGCCCCGCAGACCGTCCGGATAGCCGGAGCCGTTCCACGCTTCGTGGTGCCAGCGGATGGTGGGCACCGCATCGCGCAGCTGCTCGATCGGCGCCATGATCTCCGCTCCGATCACCGGATGGCGCTTCATCACTTCGAACTCGTCTTCCGTCAACACGCCGCCCTTGGTCAGGATGGAGTCGTCGATGCCGATCTTCCCCACGTCGTGGACCAGGGCGCCGATCCATACCGCATGGCGCCGCTCGTCGGACATGCCGAGGTGGCGGGCGATGATGCGGCTCACCTGGGCGACCCGTTCGGAGTGGCCCCGGGTGTAGGGATCCTTGGCGTCGATCGCCGCCGTGAGGGCCTTTACGGTGCCGATGAAGAGATCGCGATGGACTTTCGCCGCCCGCCGTAGCTGGCCGACGTAGACTTCCATCCCCTGGGCCATGCGATTGAAATTGCGCCCGAGATCCTCAAACTCGAAGGACAGTCCGTCGACCGCGATGCGTTCGTCGAAGCGGCCGTCGGCAATCTCCGCCGTCGCCGCCGCCATCCGCTCGATGGGCGGGCCGAAGCGGCGCGAGAAGCGCCAGCCGAAGAAGATCGCCAGCAGGATCAGCACCAGGGACGAGAGGGCGGTGCGCAGGATCATGCGATCCACCGAATCGAAAGCCCGGCCCAGCGGGCGCTGGGTCACCAGCGCCCAGCCGGCTTCTTCGATCGGGCTCATCCGCACCAGGAGATCCTGCCCTGCGCCATCGATCTCCGCCGAGTACTCTGAAGACAAGGCCATCGGCACGTCGCGAAAGTCCGCCACCGGCTGGGAGCGAGCAAGGGCCTCTTCCATCGCCGGCGTGGCGCCGCGGGACCACAGGATGTCACCGGCGGAGCCGATCAGAAAAACGCTCGAGCCCGCCGGCCGGTCGGCGCTCAAGTCGTCGAGTTCGTCGGATCCGTAGACCTCCCGCAGCGCGTCCAGGCGGATCAACGCTTCGACCACCAGCGCCGGCTCGGCCGCGTCGCGCAGAATCGGCACGCCGAGGACCGCCGCCGGAACGTCCTCGCCGGGCAGGCGCACCAGCTCGTAGACCACCTCGGAGCGGCTACGTACCCGGCGGAAGGTAGCGCGGAAGGCGTCTTCCACTCCCAGCGGCAGATCGCCACTGGCGAAGCTCGGTCCGCCGCCCTGCTCGTCGAGCACCCGCAGGGCGAGGATCTCCGGCCGCCGATCCGTCAAGCCGCGCAGGTAGGCCCGCACCCAACCCTGTCGCAGGGTCTCGTCGGTCCCCTGGCGCTCCGCCGCCAGCAAGCCGGCACCGAGCTGGGTCAGTTGCTGGCGGAGGCCGCTCAGGGAGGAATCCACACGTTGCGACAGCAGTCGTCCGGAGGAGGCCACGGCCACCCGCTCTTGCGATTCGAGAACGCTGCGGTTCTGCCGGATCAGCCAGGCGCTGTTGAGGAGGAGGGGGATGCTGCCGGAGAGCAGTAGCGCCAGGAACAGAACCTGCCCCAGTTTGAGGCGTCGGGCCTTCGGCGGCACCTGTGGCGCGGGATCCGAAGATTCGCTCAACATCGCCCCCGGAAGTCACACCGCGTGCTACCCCTGAACCCCACCACCATCGCCGTCAAGACGGATCCCTTCATGATCCCTAATGATACCGCATCGGCGGCTGCCCTCGGGGCGCCCACCGAGCCCTCCGGGTCTTCGCAAATCTCTGCGAAGGAAAGGTTTCTAGCCCGAAAGGGGACTGGCGAGAAAGTTTTCCAACTCACTTTCGACCAGGGCACTCGGCAGATCCGCCACCGCCTCGCCGCGACCGATGCGCCGCGGCAGCACCCACACCAGGCCGCCTTCGACGGCCTTCTTGTCGCGCCCCATCCGGCGCATCAGATCCGACGTCACCAGGCGTCCTCCGGACGGCAAATCCGGTAGATCGAAGGTCGCGAGCAGCGAGCGCAGCCTGGCCGCATCCTCCTCCGGCAGCCCCCGATGGCGGGCCAGGCGAAGGGCGAAGAGCATGCCGTAGGCCACCGCCTCGCCGTGGCGCAGGCCACGGTAGCCAAGGGCGCCTTCGAGGGCATGGCCGAGGGTGTGGCCGAAGTTGAGCAGGCGCCGCAACCCGCCCTCGGCGGGATCCCGCTCCACCACCTGGATCTTGGCGGCGGCGGCACCGGCCACCACCTCCACCAAGCGCTCCGGACGGCCCGTCAGCAGTTCCGGTAGCCCCTCCTCCACCTGCTGGAGCAGGGGTGGATCGAGCAGGTAGGCCATCTTCACCACTTCGACCAGGCCGGAGCGGAGCTCCGCCGGCGGCAGGGTCGACAACACCGCCGTGTCGCTGACCACCGCCGCCGGATGATGGAACAACCCCACGGTGTTCTTGCCGCCGGCGAGGTCGATCCCGGTCTTGCCGCCGATCGACGCATCGACCTGCGCCAGCAGGGTGGTCGGAAACTGCACGAACTCGATGCCGCGCAGGAAAGTGCCCGCCAGGAACCCTCCGAGGTCTCCGACGGAACCGCCGCCGAAGGCGATCAGCCGGCTGTCGCGCTTGCCGCCGGCTTCGAGCATGCGGTTCCACAGTCCGTCGGCCACGGAGACGGCCTTGGCCGCTTCTCCCTCGGGAACCTCCAGGTCGATGCGCCGCGCGACCCGGCGGTCGAGCCAGCGCAGCCGGCCGCCGTGGAGTCCGCGCACCCGCGGCGAGGTGATCACGAACACCGTGCGTCCCTCCAGCCACTCGGCCAGATGGTCGGCGCCGCGCTCCAGCTCTCCGGCGCCGACCACCAGCCGGGTCGTGCCGCCGGGATGGCGCAGCTTCAGGCGCCGCGGCGCGATCACGAGGCCGAATCTTCCGGCAGGGTCAGGCGCTCGGCGAGGCCCTCGGCGGTGTCCCGGAACTGCTCTCGGGTCTCCAGATCCTTGATCGTCAGACGGCCGCTCCCCAGTTCCTGTTCGCCGAGCAGCACCACATAGCGGGCGCCGGCCCGGGCGGCCCGTTTGAGGGCGCTCTTCATCGACCGCGCAGCGAGCTCCGGAACGGCCTCGACCCCGGCCGCGCGCAGGCCCTCGGCCACCACCAGGGCTTCGTCCGGCTCCACCCCGCCGATCGGCAGTACATAGACCGGCGGCGAGGCGGTGGCGGAACGCCTGAAGTCCTCCGGCAAGATATCGATCAACCGATCGAGACCGACGGCGAAGCCGATGCCCGGCACCTCGGGACCACCAAGGTCGGAGATCAAGCGGTCGTAGCGCCCGCCGCCGCACACCGCGTTCTGGGCGCCGAGGTCGCCGGAGACGATCTCGAACACCGTGCGGGTGTAGTAGTCGAGGCCGCGCACCAACCGATCGTCCACTTGATAGGCGGCGCCGAAGCGATCGAGTAGGCCGCAGAGGTCAGAAAAGTGCTGACGGGACTCAGCCGTCAAAAAACCCGCCAGCGGCGGCGCACCGGCCACCAGCTCCCGCTCCTGCGGCACCTTGGTGTCGAGAATGCGCAGCGGGTTCTCCCCCAGGCGTCGACGGCTGTCGGCCCCGAGGCGCTCCCGGTGGGGCCCGAAGTAGCTCCGTAGAGCCTCGCCGTAGGCCTGTCGCGAGGCCGCATCGCCGACGGTGTTGAGGCGCACCTCCAGATCCCGGAAACCGAGCTGCGAGAAGAAGCGCAGGAGCAGCAGGAGGATTTCCGCGTCGGACAGCGGGCCGTCGTCCCCCAGGGTCTCTGCACCGAGCTGATGGAACTGCCGATAGCGGCCCTTTTGCGGCCGCTCGTAGCGAAACTGCGGACCGAGGTAGAACAGCCGCACCGGCGACGGCCAGGAGGCCATACCGTGTTCGATAAAGGCGCGGGCGACGGCGGCGGTGTTCTCCGGCCGCAGGGTCACCGAGCGGCCCTTCTTGTCCTCGAAGGTGAACATCTCCTTGCCGACGATGTCCGTCGACTCGCCAACGCCGCGCACGAAAAGCTCCGTGGACTCGAGAATCGGAGTGCGGATCTCGCCGAAGCCGTAGGCCGTGAACACCCGGCGGGCGATCTCCTCGACGGCGGACCACAGGGCCGTTTCTGGCGGCAGGAGGTCGCGGGTGCCCTTGACGGTGCGCGGGATCTGACTCATCGGGTCGGCACTCTCTTGGCGGACTCTTCCAGCCGCCGGTAACGCTCCTTGAGCTGGACGTAGCGCTCCGCGATCGCCGGAATCTGCTCCCGCTCACGGTCCGACAGCGGGCGGGTCACCCGCGCCGGCATGCCCAGGGCAAGATGGCCGGACGGAATACGGTGCCCCGGCGCCACCAGGGCGCCGGCGCCGATCTGGGCGCCGGCCTCGACCACCGCGCCGTCGAGCACCCGCGCGCCGATACCGATCAACGCGCCGTCCTCGACGGTGCAGCCGTGGAGCACCGCGCCGTGGCCCACCACCACTCCGGAACCGATGTGCGTCGGGTGCGTTTCGTGGGTGACGTGGACGATCACCCCGTCCTGCAGATTGGTGCGCGCGCCGATGCGGATGAAGTTGACGTCGCCGCGCACCACCGTCTGAAACCAAAAGGAGCAATCTTCGCCGGCTTCGACATCGCCCATCACCTCGGCGGTGGGGGCGACGAAGGCGCCCTCCCCCAGGCTGGGCATCCGGCCGGCATAGGGATAGACGGGCATTTCCGGGTGGTTCCTGAAGGCGGATCTAGAAGCTTTTGACAGATTATGGGAGAGCAGATCCTAACATGCGGCAGGGCCAACCGTACCGTACAATCGCCAGCGTGGTGGCAACCCTGGACATCGTCATTCCCGCCCTCAACGAAGAGCCTTCGCTGCCCCTCGTGCTCGCCGACCTGGCGGCGCTGGCGGAGCCGCCGCGGCGGGTGGTGGTGGCCGACAACGGCTCAACGGACGGTACCGCACGGGTCGCCCGGGAGGCCGGGGCGACGGTGGTGCCGGCTCCCCGGCCGGGCTACGGCAGCGCCTGCCTGGCGGGCCTCTCCTACCTGCGGGCGAACGACCCACCGGACATCGTGGTGTTTCTCGACGCCGATTACTCCGACCACCCGGACGAACTCCCCACCGTGGTGGCGCCGATCCTCGCCGGCGATGCGGATCTGGTGATCGGCTCTCGGGCGCTGGGCGAGCGGGAGCGCGGTGCGCTGCTGCCCCAGGCGCGGGCCGGCAACCTCATCGCCTGCGGCCTGATCCGCCTGCTCTACGGGCACCGCTACACGGATCTCGGCCCCTTCCGGGCGATCCGCTGGTCCGCCCTCGAACGCCTCGAGATGAGTGACCCGGACTTCGGTTGGACGGCCGAGATGCAGGTCAAGGCGGTACGCCGGGGACTCCGCACCGCCGACGTGCCGGTCAGCTACCGGCGGCGAGTGGGCCGGTCGAAGATCACCGGTACCGTCAAGGGCACGGTGATGGCCGGCTACAAGATCCTGTGGACGGTGATGCGCCACGCCGGCCGCAGAGCCGAGAAAGGAGGACCTTCTCGATGACCGACCCCCAACCCCGAGACCGGCCCGCGGCGGTCGAGCACACGACCGAGGTCGAAGTGCGCTACGCCGAGACGGACCAGATGGGGGTGGTCCACCACGCCGAGTACATCGTCTGGTTCGAGCTGGCCCGCACCGGCCTGTGCGCCCGGAGCGGATGGCACTATGCCGAGATCGAAAAGCTCGGCTATCTGTTGATGGTCACCGGCGTCGAGATCTCCTACCGACGACCGGCCCGCTACGGCATGACGGTGGAAATCCGATGCCGCCTGACCCGCCAGGCGAGCCGCGGCTTGCGTTTTTCCTACGACATCCACCACCGGGGAGAGCGACTGGCGACGGGCACCACCCATCACATCTGGGTGGAGGCCGCCTCCGGCCGCCCCTGCCGCACGCCCGAGGAGCTGCGCGCGCCCTTCGCCCGCCTCGCCGGCCAGCCAGTGCCGTGACCGCCCCCCGCCGGATCCTCACCGTCCTCTGGCTGCCGCTCGCCCTCGGCGGCTGCGCCGAAGCGGTGATTCCGGCGATCCCCGAGGCCTTTCTGCGCGGCCATCAGGAGATCGCCGTCCAGCCGGACGGCACGGTGCTGCCGCGGGCCTTCGGCCGCCCCGCCCTCAGCCTGTGCTTCGACGCTCGGGAGATCGGCGGGGTCACCGATCGGCAGGGCTACCTCACCTTTGACGGTCGGACCGCCGGCAGCACGGCGCGCCCACCGGTGGCGGTGATGGGAAACACCGCCTGCTTCGAGGACCCGATGCCTTCGGCTCTCGACGCCGGACGCACCCTGCAGGTCTGCGGACAGGTGGTCGACCAGCGCACTGAACAGCGCTGGCTGTTGCCCTGTCAGTCCCTCCTCTTCGAAGGCGACGACGACATCTGGCAGGATCTCCACCGCCGGCTGCGCGCCATCCCCAGCGCTCACCCAGGAGATGCGAATGCCGTGGCGACGGATTTCGCAGCCTCCAGCGATGAGGCGCGAGACCTCGGCTTCCCGCTCCTCGCCCTGCGTTTCCGCGCTGCGGCGGCGGCCGCCGCCGGCGATCCGGTTCTGCCGGCGGATTCCCTGCCCGACTGGCTCGATCATCCGATAGCGGACGAGGTGGCCGTCGACCTACTGCTGCGCCAGGCAGAGAGCGAATTGGATCGGCCCGGCCGAGCCCTGCCGCTGCTGGCCGATGCCGAGCGCCGAGCCCTGCGCATCGCCTCCGTCCAGCGCATCGCCGTCGCCGCACACCGCACCACCCTGTTGAGACGCGCCGGCGCCCTCGGCGAGGCGTCGCACCTGCTCGGCACCGCCGTTGAAGACTGCGCCTCCTCGCCCTGCGACGCGGCGCGCTACCAGCGGACCCAGGGCCAGCTCGGCGCCCTCCTGCTGGCCGATCCGGACGCCGACGACGCCGCCCTGCGCGATGCCGAACGCAAGCTCGCCCGGGCGCTCGCCGGCCTTGCGGCGCGCGAGCAACCGCGCCTCGCCATCGAGTGGGTGCTCGGCCTGGCCCGGCTGCAGATTCGCTTGGGGAGGGACCCGGAGCCGGTCCTCGATCGCGCGCGTCGGATGCTTGCCGAACTGGAGCCGCGAGATCGAGCGCTGGAGGACGAAACGGACTGGATCGAGGCGCTCCAGGCCCTCATCCTGGGCCGCTCGGAGCGCGCCCTCACCCTCTGCCAGCGGATCAAGGAAAGCGCCGATCCGGATCTCGCGGCGAGGGCTCACGACTGCGTGGGTCGGGCACTGCGGGCCGAAGGCGACCCACGAGCCGCCTACAGCGCGTTTGCCGACGCCGTCGCCGGCCACGAATTCGCCGCCGCGGCGGGCCGTGCACCGCGCCTTGGGCCGCGGCAGCGAGCGGACGACTTCGCCCGCGCCGCTCGCCAGGCGGCGGAGCTGGGAAACGCCGCCGAGAGCTGGGACTTCTTGGAGCGCCTGGATCGCCTGGAAGAGAATGAACGCCGGGCCTACCGCTGCCGCGAGGAGCCCGGTTCGGTGGACCGCTGCCGGCCCGTCACGGAACTGGCCGAGGTCGACTTCCGGGCCATCGCTCTGCCGGAGGAAGTGTTGGTCCTCCAACATCTCTCGGACGGCTCGAAGGTGGTTCGTCGCCAGTCGCCGCAGATCCGGCGGGAGCTGGTGCGTAGCGCCGACGAGGTCGATCGAGCCTTGGCCGTCGGTTCTCTGCCGGACGCCGACTGGATCGAGCGAACCCTGCCCTTTGCCGAGGCCCTGTCGCCGGCTGCCGCGGCGGATCTGCCGCCGGTCACCACCTGGCGGCTGCACGGCGTGCTGGCGCGGGTGCCGCTAGCCGGCCTGCCGGTGGTCGGCGGCGACGAGCGTTGGTTGTTCGAGCGCACCGTGCCGATCCTCCAGCGAACCGGCAACTCCTCCTTCTCTCCGGACTCCGATCGCCGATCCGGCTCACCGGAACTGCTGTTCGTGATCGACCCCACGGGGGACCTGGAGGACGCCGATTACCGTGCCGCCCACTACCGTCGCGGCGTGCCGACGGCGATCGTCCTCGGCGGCGAGCGGGCGACCGTGGCGGCGGTCTTCGGCGAGCTGCGCCGCGGCCGCGCCCTGCACGCGGTCGCCCCGCTGGAGTTCGAAGCCGCCGCTCCATGGCTCAGCCGCCTGCGAGCAGCCGAAGGCACCCTGCCCTTCACCGACCTCGGCGTCAGCAACCTGCCGTTCGCCTATCTGGCGGAAGTCCACCAGAACGCGGACCGCCCGGGCGGCGGCGATACCCTCGGCGCGGCCCTCGCCCTGGCGCGCGAAGGGGTGCCCTGGGTGCTGGCGAAACGCGGCACCGCCGGCGCCGGCGCCGGTGAGACCCTGGTACGGGAACACGCCGATGCCTTCTACCGCGCCCTCGCCGCCGGCCGCTCCTTGCCGCAAGCCCACGGCGCCGCCCTGCGGGAACTGTCGTCCCGGCACTCACCGGTCGCCTGGGCGGCCTTCGAGCTGATTCGCGGCAGCAGTGGCTAGCGGTTCGTTTCCCAGGCCGCCGAGCGGGCGAAGGGGTCACCCACCGCGCGCACCACGAAACGGATACCGCGGGAGGCGGCAAAGCGGCCAGCGGCCTCCAGGAAGGGAGCCTGGGGCTCGCCGGGCTCGTCGGCGCAGTCCAGGCGAATACCCACCGGCAGGCCGGCGTAGTCCGGATACTGCTGCCCGAGATGGCCATCGAGCACGTAGTCGAAGTAGCTGTTGAGCTTGTCCTCAAGCTGCTGGAGCTGGTTCTTGACGGCGTCCGGGTCGGCGGATTCCCAGGGACGCCCTTCGAGGATCGACAGCATCACCTCGCCCAGTTCGTGATCTAGGCCAATGAGGTCCACGATGCGCGGGTTCTGGACCCCGCGGGCCTCGTACTCGGGCTCGCCGGCAGCTTCCTCGCCGACGATCTCCAGGGACTTCTTTGGACCTTCCGAATCGACCACGATCTTCCTCCTCGGCGGATGCTATCTCACCCCGGCCGGTCGCCCACGCGAGCGCCGCGCGGCGCGGATATCCTTCCCCGCCATGCGCCGACTCCAGCTCACCACCGGCGGCGAAAGCCACGGCCCCGGCCTGACCGTGCTGCTGACCGGCATGCCCGCCGGCGTGCCGGTGGACCTCGCCATTCTCGAGTCGGACATGCGCCGCCGCATGCACGGCTACGGCCGCGGCCGCCGCATGCAGATCGAGGTGGACCGGGCGGAGATCCGCGGCGGGGTGCGCAATTCCGAAACCCTGGGCTCGCCGATCGCCCTGTGGATCGAGAACCGCGACTGGAAGAACTGGCAGACCATCATGAACCCAGGCGCGACGGACCCGCACATGTCCGGCAAGCGGCGGCTGCACTCGCCGCGGCCAGGCCATGTGGACCTGGCCGGCGGTATCAAATACCACCGGCGCGACCTGCGCGACGTACTGGAGCGGGCCTCCGCCCGGGAAACCGCCGGCCGGGTGGCCGCCGGCGCCTTCGCCCGCATGCTCCTCTCGCAGCTAGGGATCGAGATCAAGAGCGGGGTGCGCTCCCTCGGGCCGATCGGCGCCGGCCGGCCGACGCCGACCTGGGAAGAGATCTGCCGGGTGGACGACGAATCGCCGCTCCGCGCCATCGACCGCCACCTCGAAGACGAGATGGTCGCCTTGGTCGACCGCACCAAGGGGGAGGGCGACACCCTGGGCGGCGCCGTCACGGTAATCGCCCGGGGCGTTCCCATCGGCCTCGGCTCCCACGTGCAGTGGAACGAGAAGCTCGATGGCCGCCTGGCTCAGGCGGTGATGTCCGTGCCCGCGGTGAAGGCGGTGGAGATCGGCTCCGCCCTGGCGGCCAGCGCCGGACCCGGCAGCCAGGCCCACGACGCCATCGAGCGCACCGAAGACGGCTGGCACCGCCCCACCAACCGCGCCGGCGGCACCGAAGGCGGCGTCACCAACGGCGCCGACATCGTCGTCACCGCCTATAAGAAGCCCATCGCCACCCTGCGCACCGGCCTGCCCTCCGTCGATATCGACACCATGGAGCCGCACACCTCGCAGTACGAGAGGAGCGACGTCACCGCCCTACCGGCGGCCGGCGTCATCGCCGAAGCGATGGTCGCTCTGGTGTTGGCGGACGCGTTGATCGAGAAGCTGGGCGGGGATTCCTTCGCGGAGCTGCTGGCCCACCTCACGGCGACCCGCGAACTGCAGCGGGACTGGCCGCCAGGGTCCTAGCCCACCGGGCCGATCCAGGAAATCCAGGCGAGCGCCGCCAGCGAAGTGACCGTCGCCGCCGCGAAGCCGACCAGCAGCGGCCCGGGTCCGGTGCGCCGCATGGCGGCGAAGCGGGTGGAGAGGCCTACTCCGGCCAAGGCGACCAGAATGAGCAGTTTGGAGGCGCCGGTGAAGACCACCACCCAGTCGAACCCGGTGGCGGCGGTGAGCGCATCGAAGGCTCCGAAGGTGGAGAGTAGCGCCATCGCCACGAAGCCCAGCACGAAGGGCGGCAAGGACTGTTTCACCCGCTTTGTCCAGGACGCCTCACCGGCTCCCGCCGCCGCCCTGAACATCAGCCCCATGGCGACGATCACCGGCCCCATCAAGGCGTTGCGGGTGAGCTTGACGGCGGTCGCGACCTGGCCGGCCTCCGGCGAGACGGCGAAGCCGGCGGCGACCACTTGAGAGGTGTCGTTGACGGCGGTGCCGGCCCAGGTACCGAAGGCCGCGTCGGAGAGCCCCACCCACACTCCGAGGAGCGGATAGACGAACACCGCTAGAGTGCCGAACAGGGTGTTGGTGGCCACGGCGAAGCTCACCTCGTCGTCTTCGGCGCCGATCACCGGCGCCACCGCCGCGATGGCCGAGTTGCCGCAGACGGCAGTACCCACTCCGATCAGGGTCGCCAGGCGGCGGGAAACTCCGACGGCGCGCCCGAGCCCCCAACAGGCGACGAGGGCGAGGGTCATCAGGCAGATGATCAACAGCACCGCCCGGCCGCCGATGGCGGCCACCTGCTGAAAGGACAGACGCGCCCCCAACAGGACGATGGCGATGCGCAGCAGGGTATGGAAGCTGAAGCGAAGGCCGGGCTGGGTCCAGCAGGGCAAGAACCCGCTATTACCGACCAGGAGACCGAGCAGCACCGCCAGGATGACCGCCCCCAGCACGTCCCCAAAGGCAACCGGCAAGAGGCCGTGGAGGAATGAGGCGATCGCCGCCACCGCCACCGCCACCAGCACTCCGGGAAGGATCTTGCTCAGAGAAAGGAACATCGGCGGAAGCTACCAGAGAGGAGGCGACCGGACCAATAGGCTCGCCGTTTTCCCGATCTTCACCACCACCTTCCGGCCGAGTCGGATGCGGCTGCCGGTGGGCGGTGCACCCTTCGGGCCGGAGGGCTAGTCCTTGTGACGGAAGGTGCGCGGCGGGAGATCGGCATACCCTTCCGGTACCGGCAGGATCTGGCGCAGGTAGGGGGCGATGCCGCGCTCCTGCTGCCAGTCCCGCGGATAGCCGAGGGAGACCTCTTCGAAGGACACGCCGTCGCGGCGGTGGGTGGAGCGCACGTGCAGGTGTCCGTGGACTTCGGCGATGGCGTCGAAGCGCCGGTGCCAGTCCTCGGTGCGACGGGTACCGCACCAGATGGAGAACCGCGGCACCCGCTTGATGGTGAGGATGTCCTGGCGCAGAGGCCAGTGGTTGATCAGCACCGTGGGTCCCTCGATCTCCGCCAGGCGCTTCTCCGCCGCGGCACAGCGCGCGGCGCACCAGGCCGGGCGCGAGGGGTAAGGATCCGGGTGGAGGAGCAGTTCGTCGGCGCAGACGATCTCCGCTTCCGCTGCCCAGTCGACAGCATCCTCCGCCGCTACGTCGTCGGGCCGAAAGGTGTAGTCGTAGAGCAGAAAGAGCGGCGCCAGGGTACAGCGCCGGCCGTCGCCTTCCCACACCGGGAAGGGATCCTCCGGGGTTAGAACGCCGGCTTCGCGGCAGAGGGACACCAGGTGAAGGTACTTCTCCTCGCCCCGGCGGGTGTCCGGATCGTTCGGCAGGGTCCACAGATCGTGGTTGCCGGGAACCCAGATCAGCCGGGCGAACTTGGGCGCTAGCACCCGCCAGGTCCAGCGCATCAGGTCCGCCGACTCGCCGACATCGCCAGCGACGATCAGCCAGTCATCCGGAAAGGCGGGAAGCGCTTCGAGCGCCTCGCGGGTGGTCTGATGGCGGAGATGAAGATCCGCGATGGCAAGCAACCTCATGGTCCGCCTCCCAGCGGCACGGATTCAGAAGACCCTTCGAACCAAGATCCCGAACCCGAAGGGTGAGGCGGCGGCGGAGCCGCCGAGGATGGGGTGAGCGCCGGAGGCGCGAGGGGGCGCCCAGAACCCTGAAAATAAACAAGTTGCAGCGCCGGTGACATCATCCGCGAAAGCGCCCATTCAGCGGCGCTGCTACTCTTTAGAGCGGGAAACGTAGGTTCCGTTGCGGGTGTCGACCTTGAGCAACTCTCCTTCCTGAATGAAGAGCGGCACTCGCACCACCGCGCCGGTTTCCAGGGTGGCCGGCTTGTTGCCGCCGCCGGAGGTGTCGCCCTTCAACCCGGGATCTGTCTCGGTCACTTTGAGAACGACGAAGTTCGGCGGCAACACAGAAATCGGCTGACCGTTGTAGATGGTCACCGAGCACATGTCCTGCTCCTTGATCCAGGGCGCCGCATCGGCCATCGAACGCTCCGTCGCCTCGAACTGTTCGAAGGTGTCGGGCACCATGAAGTACCACTTCTCGCCGTCGCTGTAGAGGTACTGCATGTCCGTCTCGTGGACATCCGCCGCGTCCACGGATTCTCCGGATTTGAAGGTCTTCTCGATCACCCGGCCGGTCAGCAGGTTGCGGTACTTCACCCGCACGAAGGCCTGGCCCTTTCCGGGTTTGACGAACTGGTTCTCGACGATGGTGCAGGGGTCCCCATCGATCAGGATCTTGAGTCCCGACCGGAACTCGTTGGTGCTGTAACTCGGCATACTCTCCTCGCCTACTAGAAACGATCTTGAAAGGATTGAGTCGAAAGGGTACTTTCTGCCGATGATACCGCGAAGGACACCTCGCCCAACCTCCAATCTCCGGCCGCACCGGCTCCCCCGCTGGCGCCGCCTGCTCGCCGAGGCGGTATCCGATCCGGTGGAGCTGTGCGCCCTGCTCGATCTGTCGCCGGAGGACGTCGGCCTGGCGGCGAAGGATGCGGGGTTTCCCCTGCGCGTGCCGCGTGGATTCGTCGATCGCATGGAAGCGGGCAACCCGCGGGATCCCCTGCTTCTCCAGGTGCTGCCGGTGCGGAGGGAACACCACGCGGCGCCGGGCTACGGCCAAGACCCGTTGGCCGAAATCGGTTCCGGTCCCGCCCCGGGAGTGCTCCACAAATACCGCCACCGCGCCCTGTTGACCCTGACCGGGGCCTGTGCCGTCCACTGTCGCTACTGCTTCCGGCGCCACTTCCCCTATGTCGAACACGGCATCGGACGCGCCGCCTGGAAAGAGGCGGTCGCCTACCTCGCCGGCGACCCTTCCATCCACGAAGTGATTCTCTCCGGCGGCGACCCCCTGTCGCTGCCGGACGAGCGGTTGGCCGACCTGGCCGAAGAATTGGCCGCCATCCCTCACCTCCAACGGTTGCGCGTCCACACCCGGCTACCGGTGGTATTACCGGAGCGAGTGGACGACGCCCTCCTCGACTGGCTGGCCGGAGCAGACCGGCGCCTGCAACCGGTGGTGGTGATCCACGCCAACCACCCGCGGGAGATCGACGATGAGGTGTCCCAAGCCCTTCAGGGCGTTCGGCAACGGGGAATCACGCTCCTCAATCAATCGGTCCTCCTGCGCGGCGTCAACGACCACACCGACACCTTGAGTGAGCTGTCCGAGAGGCTTTTTGAGAGCGGCGTCCTGCCCTACTATTTGCATCTGCTCGATCCGGTGGACGGGGCGGCACATTTCGACGTCCCGGAGGCCGAAGGCCAAGGCCTGGTCGCCGCGATGGCGGCGCGATTGCCGGGTTACTTGGTGCCGCGGCTGGTGCGCGAAGTACCCGGCGCCCGGACCAAAGTACCCGTTGACCTCCATCGAGCTTTCCTGCAGGAGTCCTGATTCTCATGAGCCCTTCCTGGATCACCTACCGCCGGTCCCGGCCTTCGGCCCGGCTGCGTCTGTTCTGCTTTCCCTTCGCCGGCGGCGGAGCTTCCACCTACCGCCGCTGGCCGGACGACTTTCCACCGGAGGTCGACCTCTGTCCGGTGCAGCTTCCGGGACGAGAGAACCGCATCCAGGAAATACCCTTCGACGCCCTCGATCCACTGGTCGAAAGCTTCGCCGAGAGTCACCGCGACTGGTTCCGGGATCTGCCCTTCGCCTTCTTCGGGCACAGCATGGGGAGCCTGATCGCCTTCGAATTGGCCCGCTGGCTGCGCCGCGAAGGCCTGCCGGCACCCCGGCACCTGTTCATGTCCGCCCACCGTGCACCACATCAGCCGCTGCGTGAGCCGCCGATCTACGCCCTACCGGACGCCGAGTTCCGAAACCGCCTCCGACGCCTCAACGGCACCCCCGAAGCGGTGCTTCAGCACCCGGAGTTGATGGAACTCCTAGAGCCTCTGCTACGCGCCGACTTCGCCGTCAACGAGCGCTATGAGTGCCGATCGGAACCGCCTCTGGACATTCCCTTGACGGCCTACGGCGGGGTTGAGGATCCGGACGTCGAAGCCGCCGACCTCAAAGCCTGGGGACAGCACACCACCGGGCCCTTCCAGACCCGCCTCTTCCCCGGCGACCACTTCTTTCTACAGACCGAAGAAGGCGGCGGCGAGCTACGCCGCCGCATCGCCGCGGTCCTTCTCGACACCCGCTGATGGAGGTTCGCGGGGAACCGAGTTTTCCGCTCGTTTACGCTCTTGACTTACGCCTTGTTTACGCCTACAATTCAGACAGTCGAGAACACGGTGGGCGACCAGCCTCTGAAACCAGCCCCGAGTCCCGATTCGCAAGATCGAACACGGAAAAGGCCTCCCCACCATCCCGCTAGCCTGGATTTCTCACCGGCGACCGTAACGAGAGGCCGTAGGTCGCTGAAGATGCAAGGCATCCGTGGGTTCTGCGCCGAAGGCGTACTTTCAGTACGTCGAGAAGCAGGTTCCGCGGATAACGCAGCAGATTCGGTGGCATACGGACTCGCAGAAGGTTGCCGGTGAGAAAGGCAGGCTAGAGCGGGAGAGAGACATCAGGAGAATCAGCATGGGACAGAGGCCGACAGATCCACCGAAATCCGGCACCGAAGGGACGGCGGAAGCCCGAGGGGCCGGCGAAGCTCATCCGGAGCCCTCTCACTTCGAAGGCATCGGCAAGGCCCTGCGCCGACTGCGGGTACATCGCGGCTTCAAGCAGTTTGAAATGGCTCGTGAAGCGGGAATCACCAAGGCGATGCTCTCAGCGTACGAAACGTCCAAGCGACGACCTTCGCTCAATACCCTGTCGCAGCTTCTCGATGCCCTCGGCGCCGACCTGGCGGATCTCCACCGGGCGCTGTTGGCGGAGCAGCGGGACCACCATCTCCTGTCCGGCACTCGGTCCGATCTTGGGCCGTCGACGGCCTATCCCCGGCACCTGCCGGCACGCGGCGTGGCGGAAGGAACGGACGTGTATCGAGTGCTCGGAGTGCAGGCCCCGCTACCGCCGGCCGAAGAGCTGGCGATGACGGAAATGCTCGGCGGCTTTCACAAGCTGCTGCGCTATCTGCACCTGCAACAGGCGAAAAGGGCGGCGGAGGGGGATCGGCGTCGTAACAGGGAGAGTTTCTAGCGGCAGCGAAGAGACGGAAGCGGCGTCTCAGCAGCCTTCTAGAGCTCGAAGTTTCCCCAGGCTTCGCGCATCCGGCCCACCAGATCGTCGAAGCGCTCGTCGCCTCGCAGAGATTCGAGGAACGGATCCTTCTCGCCGATCAAGGTGTAGTTCATAAAACCGTTGGCGAGCGCCTGATCCAACCACTCCAAAGCCAGATCGTGCTCCCCCAGGAGGGACAAGCCCTCGGAGAGATTCCAGGAATAGAAAGCCGAAACGCTGGCGATCGGCTTGAGCTCTTCTTGCACGATCCTTGCGCCTTCGGCGGACTCGCCGCGAAAAGCATGGAGGTAAAGCTGAGCCATGTACGCGAAGAAACTCTCCGGCATACTCTGGCTCAGTCCCTCGAAGATCTCCGTCGCCCGCTCCCGGTCGCCGGCGAGAGCCACCGCCTGGCCGTAGAGGCACCGCACCATTGGCTGGCTGGGATCCATCCGCACGCTGGTGGCAAAGGGCGCGACCGCAGCCTCGAACTCGCCCTTCATCAGCGACAAAATTCCCGGCCAGCAGCGATAGGCCGGAGTCAGCGGATCGATCTCGAGCAGCCGGCGAACCAGCGTTTCCGCCGCCTCGATCCGGCCCATAACGCCGTAGCACGAGGCGAGATAGGCCAAGGCGTCCGTATCGTTGGGGCTCGCCCGCAGGCTGGAGCGCAGCAACTCGACCCCTTCCAAGGTCTTGCCCTGGAGAATCCGGATCACCCCCAGGAGACGGCTGCCGTGGGAAAACTCCGGTTCCAGCTCGAAAGAGCGCTTGGCGCACTCCTCAGCCTTTTGCAGGTAGATCGGATCGGAGCTGATCCCGGCATTGACAAAGGTGAAGTAGACGTGCCCCAGGGTGGCGACGAGCAGTGGATTGGTCTCGTCGATCGCCAGGCCGCTCTGCAGGTAGGCCAAAGCTCGATCCAGCGCTTCCTCGGTGTAGCGATGGCCTTCCTGCTTGCCGCGCAGGTAGAACTCGTAGGCCTCGACGTCGCTGATCGGCTGCTCTGACAGTTTGCGGTCTTCCTCGACGCTCAGGGTCACCCGAAGAGCCTCGACGATCTTGCGAGAGAGGGACTCCTGGATGGCGAAAACATCCTCCAGAGTGCCGGAATACTTCTCCGCCCACAGCAGCGATTCGGTGGTGGCGTCGATCAGCTTGGCGGTCACCCGCAGGCTGTCGCCGGCCCGCCGAACGCCGCCTTCGAGTACATATTGGACGTTCAGCGAGCGGGCGATGGTGCGCAGGTCGTCGGTACTCGCCTTGAGTCGATTGGTCGAGGTGCGGGAGATCACCCGCAGCGCGCGAATATTCGACAGGTCGGTGATCACCTCATCCGTCAGACCGTCGCTGAAATAGTCGCTGTCGCGATCCGCCGACAGGTTCTCGAAGGGCAGAACGACGATCGACCGGTTGACGTTGGGGAAAGCCTGGGTCGCCGGCAGACCGGCCGTCGGATCGACCGTACCCTCGTTCATCGCCAGGGCGAGGTCCGCCTGCAGGTCCTTCATCCGGCCGTAGCGGTGGCCGAGTTCCTTCGCCAGGGCGCGCCCCAGGATCCTCTTCACCGCCGGCGAGAGCTGAGACGGCAGCAGAGAGTCGTCCGGTAGGTCGTACAGGATCGAGTGGATCACCTTCGCCGGGTGGGGACCCTGGAAGGGCTTCTGGCCGGTCAACATCTCGAACAACACCACTCCGGTGGCCCAAATGTCGGTCTGCTCGTTGACCTCTTGACCGGAGGCCTGCTCCGGCGACATGTAGGCGGCCGTCCCGAGGACCATGCCGGTCTGGGTCAGGGCGTCGAGGCCCGGCTGGGAGCGCGCCAGCTTGGCGATGCCGAAGTCGAGGATCTTGACCTCATCCCGCTCCGTGATCATCAGATTTCCCGGCTTGACGTCGCGGTGGACGATGCCTTCCTCGTGCGCCCGGGAGAGGCCCGAAGCCACCTGGTAAGCGATATTGAGGGCTTGGTCGACGGTCACCGACCCTCGGCGCAGCTTCTGCCCTAGAGTCTGCCCCCCGTAGTGCCCCATCACCAGGTAGAGACGCCCCTCGTATTCACCGATCTGATGAATAGTGCAGATATTCTGGTGGTCGAGGGCGGAAGCGGCTCGTGCCTCTTGGGTGAAGCGCTGCTTGGCCGCCTCGTCGGTGGTCAAGCGGCTGGAAATGAATTTGATCGCGACGGAACGCCCGAGGTCGATGTCCTCGGCGCGGTAAACCACGCTCATGCCGCCCTTGCCGATCCGCTCGGCCACTCGGTAGTGGGCGACCGTTCGGCCCACCATCGTGCGCTGGCCTTCGTCCGGCGGCCGCGCTATCGGTATGCCTTCAGTCTCCTCCATGGTTCCGAAGCTGAAGGACTTCATGGAACACTCCGCAGACTCTCTCCAGGGTGGTGAAGGAACTCATCGCGAGCAGCGACCCCTGGTCCGAGGACAAGGGCAAGGAGTCAAGCAGGTCGAAAAGCTCATCTGCATGCTCGAGGTCGAGGGTGGCGTGGGACCGCATCATGCGAAAGGCGGAGCGCGGATAACCGGTCCGTTCCTCGACCTCGTCCATGTGCTCCAGGGTGGGTGGGAGGCCCTCCAGCACGGCGAAAAAGCCGAGCAGGGCCAGCGGATGGACGTGCCGAATCCAGTAGAGCTGAGGGCCGATGAGGGAGGCGATGGCGGCAGAGCGAAAACGCTCCCGAACGGCCGGCTCATCGTAGCCCAGCACCGCCAGATCCGCCAGCAACCACTCCGGATGCTCTACCTCTTCCTCGATGTGCTTTTCCAGGTAGGTCGCGAGCACTGCGGCGATGGAATCGCCGCGCGCCGCCAGAACCTCGCTCCGCTCGAGAGCGACGCGCATCGCTTCGATGCTCGACGTCGAAGAGGCGTAAACCCGCGCGAAGAACTCCGGCAGCATCTGCTTGAGGTCCGGGTGGTTCCAGAATTCCTCGGTCACCGCCGCCAGCCAAGGTTCGGCGAGGCGGATCTTTTGCCGCAGCACCGCTCCATGCGCCGCACTTCGGTCGATGGATGCTTCCTCCTGATTCAAGTCGATCTCCCCAAGAGACAATACGTCCACTCGACGCGAACCTAAACAAACGACGACAGGGCGACGACTACCGAGAGCATCCTCTCCGGGCTGAGCGCCGGCGAGAGCTGCAGCGGTGAAAACGGAGTTCCGAGTTCGCTAGATCGGAATCGCTGGCTGGGCGTCATCTCGCCCCTTGACCAGAGGGCCGAGCTTGCGATGAATGTTGATGAGGGTCTCCACCTCCTGATCGGACAGGTCGTTGATCAGCGATTTCTCCTTGTCGGTGAGAACCTGTGCGTTCATCACACCCGCCGCTTCGAGTCGGTCAACGTGGGATTCCATAGCCTCTCTCCTACCCATAAATACCCGCAGAATGCCCAAGAGAATTGCCTCCCTGGGGCGGAAAATGGACTTCTTAATTGTAACACGAAGCAGTCCAGCGCCTGCCCGGCGGTGGTTTTGAGAACTCGATGCGACGATCCGGCGATGGTGGGCCGTGAGGGAATCGAACCCACGACCATCGGATTAAAAGTCCGGTGCTCTACCTGGCTGAGCTAACGGCCCGCGGTAGTATAGCCGAACGATGGAGGTGAGTATGTAAGCTTTCTCTAGTAGTTCTATTTTTAATGCCTTACGCTATGATTGCTAACATGAAGTCTATCCCATGGGGATCTCCTCACTTGAGATACGAAGTTGCGGGAGTCGCTTTTCGAAGCAACCTGGAACTGCCGTCCCTTGCCAGGGGAGATGAAGCGCGGCCAGCCACCAGGGAAACGGCGCCTCTAGGTCGAGGTGACATCTCGCCGAGCCCCGAGGAGCGAGCGTGTATGGGTCTGGTCGACGGACGCCTTCGCCACTGCCGGGCTCGCTGGACATCCCGCCGGTCCTTCGAGTTGTGGATCGAAGGGGTCGGTTCCTTCACCGGCCGAAGGGGCGCCGCCGAAACCTCCCTGCTGGGTCCCGAACCCGGAGCCCAAGAGCGCAGCCTCGAAGCCGCTTTCCTGGGACCTCCCTTGCTCTTGACCTTGGCCCTTCACGGGGTCTTCTGCCTGCACACGAGCGCGGTCTTCCGCAATGACGAGATGGTCCTGTTTCTCGGCGAGAGCGGGGCGGGCAAGTCGACCCTTGCGGCGAGCTTCGCCCGCCGCGGTTGGCGCCGCCTGGCGGACGACCTGCTGCCCTTCCGGCAAACTCCCCACGGCGACCTCGAGGCGCTAGTTGATTTTCCACAGCTCAAGGTCTCGGCAACTCCGCCGCGGCCCGCCGGAGTTGCTGCCGGGGAACGGCCATTCGCCCTGCGGCGAGCCTACGTCCTCAAACCGGAGGGTCGAGCAGGAGGAGACCTCCGCACCATGCAACTCCCGCCCGCCGCCGCCCTTTCGGCCCTCTTGCTAGCTACGGTGCCGTGGTCGTTGCTCAGCTTCGAATTGAGCCGGGTTTGGTTCTCAACGCTGTGCGAGGTGGTCCAACAACCGGAAGTCCTGGTGTCGCGGTGGATCTATCCCCATCGCCCGGACTGTCTCGATCAGGCTTACTTGGAGGCTTCATGAAAATACCGGCTTCAGCTCCTCGGCCTCGAGCGGATCTCTTGGTGCAGCAGCTTGGGGTGGACGAACGGGTGGTTCTGGATCTCGAATCGGGCTCCTTTTTCGGTTTTGTCGGCCTGGCGGCTCGCCTGTGGGATGGCCTGTGGACGGGCGAAGCCGGCGTCGCCGAAGCGGCCCTAGAGGGCACGGTCGACCGCGCCGAGGTGGAGAAATTCCTCCAGTGTCTCGAGCGAGCGGGCCTCCTTTCCGGTGCCTTGCCGCCGTCCGCCTACCCGCCCGAGGATTCGCCGGCAAGGCCCTGGCTCGAAGGAGACGAGGTGACGCGCTTCATGGCCTCGGGACGAAGTCAGCGAGAGGCCTGTCTGCTGCGCCACGGCGACATCCGTTCCCTCACTCTCGGACCGTCGGCCGGCGTCGGCGAGAGCGGAAATCCCTTGGTGTTTCGATCCTAGGAGGGATTCTCATGTGGACTTTGCTTGCGGTTCCTCGAAGGTTCATCTGCACCATCGCGTTGCTCGCCTTCGCTTTCCTCGCCAGCTCGGTGCAAGGGCAGACCGTCATCCGGACCTATGACAACACCACCACCGGCACGATTCCCTTCACCAGCGCCACCGTGGACGACAATCCAACGGTCAACTGTCCACCGGGTCCGGCGCTCACCCGCACCTTCACGGTAGCGGACACCTTCACCCTCGCCGGGGTCGCCCTCGGCCTGCGCTATACGCACACCTTTCGGGAAGATGTGGTGGCGGTTCTCGAATCGCCGGCCGGCACTCGCGCGACGGTCCTCAACAACACCGCCGCCGACCCCGACGACAACCTCGACGTACTGTTCGCGCCGAACGCCGAGGTCACCGCCGTCGACGATGGCGATGGCGACAACACCGGGGCGCCCTTCTACCACCGAGAGGTGGACGCCAACGGCTTGGCCGCCTTCGCCGGTGAATCCTCGAACGGCACCTGGACGCTGTACTTATGTGACGACTTCGCCGCCGACGACGGCACTTTCCTGTCGTCCCGCCTGGTTCTCCAGGAGAGCACCACCCAACCGACGGCGTGCAGTACCACCACCACCTACGACTGGGGAACCAACGGCGACATCGCGGCCTTCACCTCGGCGACCTTCTCGGACATCACCCTGACCGAAACCTCAGCAACCGACTACTTCGGTTACGCCATCGCCGATCGGGCCTTCGTCACCCGGACATCCTCCCAGGGCGGCCATGCCGGCTACTACGGGTTTGGCTTCGATGTCGGAGCGGCGGTGGCGCCGGACACCAACGGCGACGAGAGCGGCGGCCAGGTGGCGGTGTTCACATTTGATCCCCCGATCCGCGACCTGACCTTCGACCTGCTCGACGTCGACTTCCTGACCGGCGCCAACGACGGAGACGGCGGCTTCGAAGACCTGGTCCGCATCCGGCCAAGGGACGCCAACGGCGACCTCATCCCCTACCAGACCCAGGACGCCGACGCCGGTACCGACCCGGACCTGGTGGGCGAGATCTGGGAGGGCGACGTCACCGCCGCCCCGACGGCGACCACCAACAACCCGCGCTTCTTTATCGCCGGGCCGCTGAGCGAGCTCACCCTCGAGTACTTCTCCGGCGACTTCCCCAACTTCGCCGCCGACCAGTTCATCGGCATCGCCGACTTCGTGCTCTGTGCCTACGACTTCGGCGACGCTCCGGCCAGCTACACGACGGCTCTGGCCGGCGGGGCACGGCATGTTTTGGGCGATCGGGAACTCTACCTCGGCGCCACGCCACCGGACGGCGAAGGCGACGGCCAGCCGGTGGCCGCCGGCACGGACAACAACGGCGCCAACGGCGACGGCCTCGACGAGGACGGCGTAGCGGCCTTCCCACCGGCTTCCACTGCGGACGGTGTCTACATCGTACCGGTGACAGCGACCAACAACAGCGGCGCGGCGGCCAACCTGTGCGGCTGGTTCGATTCCGGCCAAGACGGCGCCTTCGATTCCGACGAGGCGGTTTGCGTGACGGTCCCCGCGGCGGGCAGCAACGCGGCCTGCACGGACACCGGCGGCGGCGTCTTCAACTGCCTCCTCACCTTCACGGTGCCGGTGGCGGACCGCGCGAACAGCGGCGACTTCTACTTCCGCTTCCGCGTCACCACCGACAGCCTCGGCACCGGTGAGCCGACCGGTCGCAAGGACGATGGGGAGGTGGAGGACTATCGCGTCACCATCTCTTCCCTACCGGTGACCCTGGCGGCCTTCGCCAGCGATCGCGGCGGTACCCTCACCACCTTCGAATGGCAGACCGAAACGGAAACCGGCAACGTCGGATTTCATCTCTATGACGAGAACGGCAACCGTCTCGATCCGGCCCTCATCCCGGCGGCCGGCCTCGACCGCCTGGAACCGACCCTCTACCGCTTCGAAACCTCGGCACCGGTGAGCGACTGGGTCTTCCTGGCGGAGGTCGGTCATACCGGCAAGGAGTCCTGGTTCGGTCCCTTCGAGATCGGCCAAAGCTACGGCGAGAAGGTCCACCCCCGGCCGATCGACTGGGCCGCCGTACGCAGCGGTGCAGAGAACGCGGTCCGGGCCGGCTCCCGGAAGGCCAGCGAGAAGCGCGCCGAACTGCGTCTTTCCGAGACCGGAATCTACCGGGTAACCTTCGAGGATCTGCATCGCGCTGGGGTCGACCTGTCCGGCGTACCGGCCTCAGATCTCGCCGTGTGGAGCGCCCGAGACGGCGCCGTGCCGCGCCGGGTGGACGGCGGTTCCTCGTTCGGCCCGGGCTCGTCCATTGTCTTCTGGGGGGAAGCGATCGACGACAGCCTCTACACCGACACCAACGTCTATTTCGTCGGCCAGGAGCCACGCCGGGCGCGTGTGCTGCCGCGCCTGCGGGGAGTTCCCCACCCACGCCGGCCAACGGAGGAGGCCAGCGAGCGAGTCGCCATCGAGCGGCAGCGCCAGTACAGCTTCGCTTCGCCCAACGGCGATCCGTGGTTCGAAACCGCTCTCCTCGCCCGCCGGGCGCCGGCGGAGGCGACCTTCGAGTTGCCGGTGGATTCCCTCGTCCCCAACCGGCGAGCGACCCTGGAGGTCGATCTGTGGGGCGTCACCGACTGGCCGGGGGATGCCCTCGATCACCATCTCGTGCTCTCCTTCAACGGTGAGGTGGTGGCCGAGGACCGCTTCGACGGCCTCAGAGCACGCCGCTACGAGATTCCACTGTCCCCAGGTAGCGTCCGTGAAGGCGCCAACTTGCTGACCGTGGCGCTGCCGGGCGACACCGGATTCGACTTCGATCTGATCCACATCGACGGCTACGCCCTCCGCTACCGCCGCAATCTGCGGGCGCGGCAAGATCTCCTTCGCCTCGAAAGCGCCCCCGACAGTGCCGGGGAAGCGCTCGCCGTCAGCGGCTTCTCCTCGCCGGACATCGAGGTCTTCACTTGGCAGGACGGGGAGTTGGCGCAGCTCGTCGGCGTGCGCATCGAAGCGGCCCTCGACGGCCACCGGGTGGTGTTCGGCAACTCCCGCGGGAGCCGGCAGGAATTCCTCGCCATCAGCCCGCGAACCTTCAAGACCCCCGCCGTCACCGCCGCCCGCTCGGCGGTGGACGACCTGTTGACCGGTCGAGCCGATTGGATCGCCATCGCCCACCCGGCGTTCCTAGCCGACCCCGCCGGAACCGGCCTGAACGATCTACTCGCCGCGCGCCAGGGGGAGGGACTCGACACCAAGGTGGTCGATGTCTTCGACCTCTACCAGGAGTACACCGGCGGCGTGGTGGATCCGGCGGCGATCGAGCGGTACCTGACCGAGGCGGTTCCGGCCCTCGGAGTGCGCTACGTGTTGCTGATCGGTGGCGACACCTACGACTACCTGGACCACCTGGGCCTCGGCAGCCTCAGTTTCATTCCCACGCCCTACCGGCGAACGGACGCGCTGGTGACCTTCGCTCCGGTGGACTCGGTGTACGGCGATCTCGACGGCGACGGTGTTCCGGAGATTCCCGTCGGCCGCTTGCCGGTGCGCTCCGAGGAGGAGCTGGCGACGGTCCTCGCCAAGACCCTGGCCTATCCCCAGACCCCCGCCGGCGCCCTGCTGGCGGCCGACTCCGAGCCTTCCGGCGCGTTCGCCGACGCCACCGACCGGACGGCCGGACGGCTGCCCACCGACTGGCCGACGGAGAGGGTCCTGCTCGATGACCAAGCCGTCGGCGAGGCCCGCACCCGCCTGCTCGACGGCCTCGACGCCGGCCCGGCGCTAGTGACCTATATCGGTCACTCGGGACCCACCGCCTGGACCTTCGACGGCCTCTTCCGGGCCGCCGATCTGGACCATCTGGAAAATCAATGGCCGATGGTGGTGGCTCAATGGGGTTGCTGGAACACCTACCATGTCGCGCCCCGCTTCGACACCCTCGGCCACCGTTTCCTGCTCGCCGGCGGTCAGGGGGCCGCCGCGGTGCTCGGCGCCGCCACTCTCACCGAGAGCGGGGTCGAACGGGACCTGGCCCCCTTCCTGGTCGAGCAACTCTTCCAGAAGCCCGGCCGAACGGTGGGCGAAGCGTTGATCCTGGCGAAGCGAGAGCTGGCGGCGAGGCGGCCGGGACAGGCGGACATCCTCCTCGGCTGGACGCTGCTGGGGGATCCGGCCCTCTCCGTCGGCGATCGTTGAGCAAGCCGGCGCCCACTTCCCTTGCGCAGCGGCACGGCATCGCCATTCCCTCGCCCACGGATGCCGCGGGCGACTCTCCTTCGGCGCCTCCTGAAGTCCGTTCCGCGGCGGCGCCGCAGGAGGTCCTTCGGCACGCTTCGGATCCGTTCGCCCAGGCCCCGTCCATCCGTCGCCGGGCGCTCGCCCTGGTGCTGCACCGCGCCAACGCCCTCGCCTCCGGTCCGCGAGCGGTCACCGACGAGCTGGCCGCGATGCTTCATGCCCTTGGCGGCGGTCATCGGTCGTTCCAGCGCCGCCACCGGAAGCAGGCGATCTGGCGCGACGGCCGGCTCGCCGCCGGCCAGGTTTTCCCCCGCGGAACCGCCGAGGGCCACCCTCATCCGGCCGAAGACCGCGCGGCGATCGTCCTTTGGCAAGGGCGGGTCGACAACCGAAGGGAACTGGCCGCGGCCTTGGATCTGCAAAACGACGCGGCCATCGGCGACCTGCTGCTCGCCGCCTACCATCGGTGGCAGGAGACGTTCCTCGACCACCTCCTCGGACCGCTGGCGGTAGTTCTGTGGGATCGCCGCCGCCACCGGCTGCTGCTGGCGCGGGATCCTCTCGGCGGGCGTAATCTGTTCTTCCACCCGACCGACGAGCGCACTCTGGTGGCGTCGGAGGAAATCGCCCTTCTCCTCCATCCGCACGTCGCGGCCAATCCGGATCCGGACCGCCTGGCCCAGCTCTTCGCCCTCGCCGAACCGGACGGCCGGCGCACCTTCTTCCGCGGCATCGAGCAGGTAGCAGCGGGCGAGGTCCGCGCCTTCACCGCCCACGGTCCAGCGGCAGGTCGACGGATCCATCGATTCTGGCCTTTCGAGGCGAGGCCGCGCCTCCTCCGGGGCAGCGCCGACGAGCGCGCGGAGCGCTACCGGGAGGTCCTTGCCGAAGCCGTGCGCTGCCGCCTGGCGGCGAACTCCCGCACCGCCATCTCCCTCCGCGGTGGACTGGACTCGACGGCCATCGCCGCCCTCGCCGCAGAGGCCTCGCGGCGATCGCTCCTCGCCGCCACCTGGGCCTTCGACCAGTACCCGGGCTGTGATGAACGCCAGTATCTGCCGGCACTCGTTGCCGACCCGAGGATCGAACTGCTGCCGGTGTCCTGTGACCGGGCCGGGCCGCCGAAGGGTCCCCTCGACCTGGGTTCCTGGCCTCTCCATCCGGCCACGCCGGAACAGAACCCCTACCGCCGGTTCCACCAGCGGACCTACCGCGCCGTCGCCGACAAGGGCGCCCGAGTGCTGCTCTCCGGCATGCTCGGGGATCAGTTGTGGAGCGGTGGCGAGCGGTGGCTGTGGGAACAGTTGCGGGAAGGCCGCCTGCGAACCGCCGGCGCGAGTCTCGCGGCGCACCTGCAACCGGCCCCGGGCCTCTCCCTCGGAACTCATCTGTCGAATTCCGCCCGCCCACTCGCCCGGGCGCTGCTGCCGCCCCGCTGGGCGGCTCGCTGGCGACCCCCGTCGCCGCCGCCCTGGGCGCTCTATCGCGCCACCACGCCCTGGCCCCCAAGCGGCCGACGCGCTCGCCGGCCGACGCAGTTCGCCGCCCTCCTCGGCGCCGGGCCGGGCCACGGCTTCGGGGTGGAGCGTTGGTTCGCGGCGCGACACGGCCTGGAAGTCCGCTACCCGTATCGCGATCGGCGGCTGATCGAGCTGGTGCTCCGTCTGCCGGTGGAAGACCTGCGGGGTGGCGAGCTCTCTCGCCCCCTGCACCGCCGGGCACTCCGCCACCATCTGCCGGCCGCGATCCTCGAGCGGCCGGGCAAGACCAGCTTCGCACCGCTGTTCTGGCGGTCCTTGGAAGGCGACCGTCTCGACCGACTGCTCGAACGCTTCGGGGATGCCTCGGAACCCTGGCTGGACCGATCCTGGCTCGACCGCGCCCGGCGCCGGCGCGATCCGGCGGACGCCGTCGGCCTGTGGCTCGCCGTGAGCTTCGGCTGGTGGTGGGAAACGGCCCTCACCAGCCTACGCCGGGCCAAAGGAATGGTCCGGCGGCGGTGAGGTGCCGCGCTACTCGGAATAGGTGATCAGAGACTCGACCTGGAAGCCGTCGAGTTTCCCTCGCCCGGCCAGGAACTCGAGTTCGACGATGAATCCCAAGCCGGCGACTTCGGCGCCCTGGGACTCGATCAGCCGCACCGTCGCCGCCGCCGTTCCGCCGGTGGCCAGGAGGTCGTCGATGATCAGAACCCGCTCGCCCTCGTGCACCGCATCCTCGTGGATCTCCAGTCGGTCTTCCCCGTATTCCAGGGCGTAGCTCTCCCCTACCGTCGTCGCCGGTAGCTTGCCGGCCTTGCGCACCGGCACGAAGCCGGCGTGGAGGCTATAGGCGAGGCTCGGGCCAAAGAGGAAGCCGCGCGACTCCATCGCCACCACTTTGTCCACCCGCTGGCCGGCGAACCGCCAGGTAAACCGGTCGATGGTCTTGCGCAGGCCCAGCGGGTCGGCGATCAGGGTAGTGATGTCGTAGTAAAGGATCCCCGGCTTCGGGAAGTCCGGGATCTCGCGGATCAGGGCCTTGAGGTCGTTCATGATGGGTGTCCTTCGATGGGTTGAAACGACGAAATCGAACGCTACCGAACGATTTCGAAGGTCCGATGGTCCTCCGGCAGCACCGCCGGCGATTCGGTCACTCGATCGACCCGCGCTAGACGCGGTCCCCGATCCACCTGGGCGCGCAACGTCGCCAGGGCCTCGGGAGTACCTCGAACCAACGCCTCGACGGTGCCATCGGGCAGATTCTTGACCGCCCCGACCACGCCGAGTTCGCGGGCGGTCCGCTGGGTGAAGGCGCGAAAGGCCACCCGCTGCACCCGCCCCTCGATGATCCAGCGCACGGTTCGCTGTTCCCGCGCCGAGGAATCGCTCATGAGGTCGGCGTCTCGCCCGGGTCGGAAACCGGCGGCGCCTCACCCTGCCGCGCCACCGCCCGGGCCCGGCGACTGACAAACCAGAAGCCGACGATCAGCAACACCACGAAGGCCAGGCTCAGCCAGTCCAGGTAGTGGTCGATGAAGTCGCGGATCGGCTCGCCGAAAAAATAGATCAGCGTCGCGAGGCTGAAGAACCGCAGGCTGCGAGACAACACCGAGGCGATGACGAACACCTTGAAGTTGATGGCGAAGGCGCCGCCGGAGAGGGTGAACACCTTGTAGGGAATGGGAGTCAGGCCGGCGATGCCGGTCGCCCAGGCGTTGTAGCGGTCGAAGTAGGCCTCGACGGCGCGGACGCGCTCCGCCTTGAACATGCGCAGCAGAAGCGGCCGGCCGCCCCAGCGCCCGATGCCGTAGCCGGCCATGCCGCCAAGGACGGAGCCGGCCGAGCACAGAGCGGCGAACCAGAAGGCGCGGCTCGGATCCCCCAGGCACAGAGGGATGAGGAGAACATCCGGCGGAATGGGGAAGAAGCTCGACTCGGCGAAGGCGAAGAGAAACAGCGCGCTGCCGCCGTGAGGGCTATCCGCGAAGCCCTCCATCCAATGCCACAGGTCCATCAGCATGGCCTTCAGGCCACCGATCCAGGAGCGTAGGGTGTCCATCTCAGGTATTCCGTGGGTTCTTGCCGTCAGGCCAGCCATGGCGGCCGACGAGGGGTACAAAGGTCACCGCGTCGCCGGTCTGGCGGGAAACTTGCCCCTTGGCGTTTTTGACATAGAGAGTGAGCCGCTGTCCTTCGCGCCCCCCCTCGGGAATCAACAGCTTGCCTCCCGGCGCGAGCTGGTCGAGAAGCGGCTTGGGCACCGCCGGCGCGCCGGCGGTGACCATGATGCGGTCGAAAGGCGCCACCTCGCTCCAGCCGACGGTGCCGTCGAAGATCTGGATCTTGACGTTGATCCGGCCGAGGGCGCGGATGCGGCGGATCGCCCGGCGGGCCAGCTCCGCCACCCGCTCCAGGCTGTAAACCCGCCGCGCAAGGAGCGACAGGATCGCCGTCTGGTAGCCGGAGCCGGTGCCGATCTCCAAAACCGAGTGTTCCGCGTCGAGGTCGAGCACTTCGGTCATGCGGGCGACCACCCACGGTTGCGAGATGGTCTGGTCAGCGCCGATCGGTAGGGCGTGATCGCCGTAGGCCTGTGCCGCCAATTCCCCCGGAACGAAGTCCTGCCGGGGAATGGTGCCCAGGGCATCGAGCACCCGCGGGTCCTCGATGCCCCGCCGCTTCAGGTGCTTGTCCACCATCCGCCGGCGAAGGTAGTCGTAGTCGGGCATCAGTCCTCAGTCCCAGGGGGAGACGTTTCATCGGCGGCGGCCGGCGAAGCCGATTCGGCGACCGTCTCGGCCAAAACGGCGGCCAGGCCGGCGAAGCGATCGATGCCGCCGTAGTCGGTCAAGTCCAGGTGCAGAGGCGTGATCGAAACGCAGCCGTCCACCAGCGCCGCGTGGTCCGTGCCCTCTTCGTCCTCCCACACCGGAGTGCCGGCAATCCAGAAATGCTCGCGGCCGCGCGGATCCGTCTCGCGCACGACGGTTTCCTCGTAGCTGCGGTTGCCGAGGCGGGTCATGCGCACGCCGCGCAGCGGTCCGGAGGGAAAGTTGACGTTGAGCAGCAGGTCTTTGGCGAGCCGTTGCGACAGCAGTTGGCGGACCATCCTGCGGGCAAAGGCGGCGCCATGGGAGAAGGAGAAGGGCTCACTGATGGTCTGGCTGAAGGCCACCGACGGAATGCCCAGCAAAGCCCCCTCGAAGGTGGCACTGACGGTGCCCGAGTAAGTCACATCGTCGCCCAGATTGACGCCGAAGTTGATGCCCGAAACGATCAGGTCCGGCCGGTGATCCTTGAACAGGTGGAGCACCCCGAGGTTGACGCAGTCCGTGGGCGTACCGTCCACCGTGTACCAACCCTCCTCCAGCTTGCGCAGGCGCAGCGGGCGGTGCAGAGTGAGGGAGTGGCCGGTGGCGCTCTGCTCGCGGTCCGGCGCCACCACCAGGACCTCCGCCAGTCCTTCCAGAGACTTGGCGAGCTGACGGATGCCTTCCGAGAAGACCCCGTCATCGTTCGTGACGAGTACACGCTTCATGGATTCGGTTTCCTGAGGGGGACTAGCGATCGAGGTATTTCTCGATCAGAGGCCCTAGCTTCTCACGGGTGGCCGCCGGGATCGCCGCCGGATCCGTCAGCAAAGCGTAGCGCAACGCGTCGGAACAGTCCGGCCGCGGGGCGTCCACCGCCGCCAAACGCCCGACCGCCCGGCGCACCGTCTGCTGACCGAGGACGGCGTTGGCCTTGAGCACCGCCATCACCGCCTCCACCTGCACGTCCTCTTCGCTCTCGTGCCAGCAGTCGTAGTCCGTCACCATGGCGAGGGTGGCGTAGGAGATTTCCGCCTCCCGGGCCAGCCGCGCTTCCTGCAGGTTGGTCATGCCGATGACGTCCACATTCCAGCCTCGGTAGACCAGCGACTCGGCGCGGGTCGAGAACTGTGGCCCTTCCATGCACAAGTAGGTGCCGCCGCGGTGCACCGTGCCGCCGACCGCCTCGCAGGCGTCGCCGAGCACCTCGGCGAGGGCGGCGCTCACCGGATCGGCCAGCGAAACGTGGGCCACCAGACCTTCGCCAAAGAAGGTGTCCGCCCGGTGGCGGGTGCGGTCGAAGAACTGATCCGGCACCACCACCTGGCCGGGTTCATAGCGCTGTCGCATCGAGCCGACGGCGCTCACCGAAATCAGCCACTCGACCCCCAGCAGCTTGAATCCGAAGACATTGGCCCGGTAGTTGACCTCCGTCGGCAGCAGCCGGTGGCCGCGCCCGTGGCGCGGCAGAAACGCCACCGGCACATCGTCCAGCCGGCCGACCAAGTAGGCGTCCGACGGCTCGCCGAAGGGAGTCGACAGGCGCCGCTCTTCGAGATCTTGAAGCCCCTCCATGTCGTAGAGACCGCTGCCACCGACCACCCCAATGCGAATGTCGTCGCCGTTCATCGATTCCCTCTTTCCATCGCTTCGGTCACCGCCAGGGCGGAGGCGAGGGCTTGGCGGCCCTCCATGCCGTCCACGTAGGCGACCGGTTCGCCGCGGCACGCGGCGACGAAGGCTTCCAGTTCCGCCCGCAGCGGCTCACGGTACTCCGTCGGTAGGTCGTTCGGCACGATCTCTCGGCCCTCGTCGTCGCCTTCGAGACGGTAGCCCCGGATCTCCTGCTTCTGGTAATCGAGGGAGAAGTAGCTACGCGTCTGAAAGACCCGCAGTTTGCGAATCCGCTCCGACGACACCCGCGAGGCGGTGAGCGTCGCCACGGCGCCGGACTCGAAGGCTACCCGCACGTTGGCGATGTCGATACGCGGCGACAGCACGTCGATGCCCGTGGCGCGGATCTCCGCCACCGGGCTGCCGTCTAGAGCATGGAGGATCTGCAGATCGTGGATCATCAGATCCAGCACCACGTCCACGTCCAGGCTTCGCGGCGAAAAGGTCGACAGGCGCTGCACCTCGATGTAGCGCGACGGTTCGCCCACGGAGAGGAGCGCCTGCACCGCCGGGTTGTAAAACTCGACATGGCCCACCGCCAGTACCGGCCGCTCAGCCGATCCGGCGGCCGCCGCCAGTAGGGCATCGGCCTCTTCGAGGCTGGTCGCCATCGGTTTCTCGACCAGCGTGTGAACCCCGCACTCGAGCAATGGGCAGCCCAGCTCCGCGTGGGCGACGGTGGGCACCGCCAACACCATCGCCTCCACCTCCCCGGCGAGGTCTGCCAGGCGATCGAAGGCGCGGGTGCCGTGGTCCTCCACCGCCCGCCGCGCCGCCTCGGCCTGCTGGTCGAACACCCCGACCAGCTCGACGCCGGTCATCGACGCCAGGATGCGGGCGTGGTGGTAACCCAACGAACCGACTCCGGCAACGCCGACGCGCATCGCCCTACCCATCGTCAGCCCCCGATCCCCCCGGCTCTCCCGAGACCCCAGAGGCCGAGGCGCCGCCCGATTCGCCGTCCGGGTCACTGCCGCCCCGCTCACCGCGCCGTCCGGGCAAGGCCTTGACGAAGCCGCGCTTGGCGGAGAGAACAAATTCGATCAAGAAATCCACCTCCGGATCGCCGGCCAGCTCGGCGCGCATCGCCTCCACCGCCTGCGAGGTGTTGAGCCCCTTCTGGAGCAGCAAGCGGAGCGCCCGCCGCAAGTGCTTGATGGACTCCCGGGGCACCCCTTTGCGGCGTAGGCCGACATTGTTCACGCCGTAGGTCACCGCCTTCAGGCCCACCGTCTTGACAAAGGGCAGGGCGTCCATGGTGATCACCGAGTAGCCGCCGATGTAGGCATGGCGGCCAACCCGGCAGAACTGATGGATGGCGCTGTTGGCGCCGATGGTGGCATCGTCCTGCACCTCGACGTGACCGGCCAGGGTGGCGCCGTTGACCAACACGCAGCGGCTGCCGACCTGCGAATCGTGGGCGACGTGGCTGTAGGCCATGAACAGGTTGTCGTCGCCGATGCGGGTGGTGCCGCCACCCACCCCGGTGCCCCGGTGGACGGTCGAGAACTCGCGGAAGTGATTGTTGTCCCCGACCTCGAGAAAGACCTCTTCGCCTTCGAACTTGAGATCCTGCGGCTCGAAACCGATGCAGGCGTGGGAAAAGATGTGGTTGCCCTTGCCGAGACGGGTGGGGCCTTCGACACAGGCCGAGGCGCCGATCTCGGTACCCTCGCCGACCACCACCCGCGGACCGATCACCGCCAGGGGGCCGACGCGCACGCCGACCGCCAGCTCCGCCGACGGATCGACGACGGCGGTGGGATGAATGTGAGTTGTCATGGCGAGCGCCCCCTACCGATCGACCATTGCCGAGGAGAGGACCGCTTCGGTGGCCAATTGACCATCCACCAGCGCCCGGCCGGCGAGTCGGCAAAAGCGCGGTTTGAAGCGCAGGATTTCCACCTCGTAACGCACCTGGTCGCCGGGCACCACCGGGCGGCGGAACTTCGCTTTCTCGATGGAGGTGAAGTAGAGCAACTTGTTGTCCCGGTCCGGATGGTCGTGCAGCACCAGACAGCCACCGGCCTGGGCCAAGCCCTCGATCAGCAACACTCCCGGCACCACCGGATGGCCGGGAAAATGGCCGGCGAAAAACGGTTCATTGAAGGTGACGTTCTTGATCCCCACCACCCGCTTGCCGGCCTCCATCTCGAGGATGCGGTCGACCAACAGAAAAGGGTAGCGATGCGGCAGCATCGACAGGATCCAACGAATGTCCCACGGGGGGCCTGCTGTGCTCAATCTCGTCCCTCCTCGTCCTTCACCGGTGCCGCCTCTTCCACCGCGGCCAGGCGGTCTTCGACTCCGCGCAGGCGCTGAACCAGCTTCTGCAACTTTCCGAAAAGCACCACCCGGCGCTTCCACAGGCTCAACTCGACCGCCGGGATCCCCGCCACCTTTTGGCCGTCGGGAATGGAATTCAATACCGCCGATTTGGCGGCCACCTGCACTCCGTCGCCCAGGCGGATGTGGCCGCTGGCGCCGGATTGCCCGGCCAGGACCACTCCGTCCCCCAGGGTCGTGCTGCCGGCCAGGCCGACCTGGCCGGACAGGATACACGCTCGGCCGGTCTGGCAGTTGTGCCCGATCTGCACCAGGTTGTCAACCTTGGAGCCGACGCCGATGCGCGTTTCCCCAAGGGTGGCGCGGTCGATGGCGGCATTGGCCCCCACCTCGACTCCGGCTTCGAGCACCACCCGGCCGACCTGCGGAACTTTGTGGTGCGTCCCGCCGTCGGTGGCATAGCCGAAACCGTCGGCGCCGATCACCGCCCCGGAGTGGATCTCGCACCCCGCTTCGAGCACCGTTTCGTCGTAGAGCACCGCCTGCGGATGGAGGCGGCAACCCTCGCCGAGGTCGCAGTGGCGTCCCACCACGGAGTGCGCTTCCAGCCACACTCCGGCGGCCAGGCGACTGCCCTCCCCCACCACCACATAGGGTCCGACGGTGGCCGCGGGATCGATCTCGCAGCCGTCGCCGAGGACCGCCGTGGGGTGAATCCCCGGAGCGGGCCGAGGCGTGGGATGGAAGGTCTCGAGCAGCCGCACCATCGCCAGGCGCGCCTTGTCGGCCACTAGTCGCGGCCGCTCGTCGGACTCGGAGATCTCCTTGGCGAGGCCTTCGTCCAGCAGCAGGGCGCCGGCCCGGCAATCCTGCAGCCGGGCGCGGAAACGGCGGTCCAACAGCGGTGCGATGTGCTCCGGCCCAGCAGCCTCCAGACTGTGCAGATCCGTCACCCGCACCGCTCCATCCCCTTCAACGCGGGCACCGATCCTCTCCGCCAGCTCCCGTAACGATCTCTCTGTGGGCCGACTCATAGACCGAAGAATCTACCTTGGGTAACGGACCCCGAGCCCAAAGGGCGAGGCGGCGACGTGGTCGCCGTGGATGGCGGTGAGGCTGAGAACATAGTTCTCGTTCGAGGGGGGCGCCCAGCCCCCCTCGAACGAGAAACTAGCAGGCCTACTGAAAGCATGCGCTAGGCGCTTCTTCAGCGGCCTGCTAGTTCGCCGAGTCGAGCCGCTGAATGATGTCTTGGGTGATGTCGACCTCGTCCGAGGCGAAGACCAAGCCGCTTTCGTACTTCCGGAAGATCATCGCGTAGCCCTGCTCCTGGCCGTAGGAGGCAATCAGCGGCATCACCTGCTGGTCGATCTTGCCGAGCACCTCTTCGCGCTTCTTGTTGAGTTCGCGGTTGGCGTCGTCCTGGAAACGGCGCAGGGCGATGCCCTTTTGCTCGAACTCCGTCTCCAACTCCGCCAGCTTGTCATCGGCTAGGGAGAGCTGACCCTCGGTGATGCGCTTCTGGAGGTCCTGAATCTCTTTTGCCAGCGCCTCACCCTCAGTCTGCTTGGCCTCCTGCAGGGTCTGCAACTCGGCCAGAGCGGCCTTGCCGACGGCGGAGGATCGAAGAACTTCTTCGGTATCGATGACGGCGTACTTCATCTCCTGCGCGCTCGCCGCAACAGGAACAACGAGAGCAACGATGAGCGCCGCGAGCAGCAGGCGACGAACTTGGGTACGGGTAGAAGACATGGGATTCTCCTTCATGGCTAGAAGCTACTTCCAATGGTGAACTGGAACGATTCGAACTGGTCGAACGGTTCGGGGTTGAGATTGAAGGCGTAGATAAAGCGCAGCGGGGCACCGAACACCGGCACCAGCACGCGCAGTTCGGCGCCGGCCGTGTAGCGCAGATCGCCGGCGTCGATGGTCGCACCCGGCGCCCAGGCCTGAGCCGCGTCGGCGAACAAGATCATCCGGAACGGACCGCCGGCGAGGTAGTGGTACTCCAGGTTGAGCTGGGCGAAGCGATCCCCGCCGATGACCAGGCCGGAGCTGTCGCGGAACAGGTTGCCGGTTTCGTCGCGCGGAAACAGCGAGCGCCGGGCGTGGCCGCGGATCGAGCGTTCGCCGCCGAGGACGTAGTACTCGAAGACCGACAGCAGGCCGTCACCGAAGGGTTCGATGTAGCCGATCTCGGCGTTCATCGCGAAGACGTGCTTGGTCGGATAGTCGTTGAGCGGCTTGAACAGGCTGAAAGACGCCTCCGGGCGCACGAATTCGTTGTTGCCGCCGAGGGCGCCACCGGAATATTCAGTGGAGAACGAGATCCGCCGGCCGCGGGTCGGTTCGAAGCGGTTGTCGATGCTGTTGAAGGACCAGACCGGCCGGATGGAGGAACTCTCGATATCGCGGTCGAGGGTGATGAATTCGTCCTCCGTCGGCGGATCGCCGTCCGGGTTGCCGGGGACGAAAAAGGACTGGGTGTCCTCGAAGGTGGCGAAGGTGTAGTTGACGGCGAAGGACTGGAAGAGGCTCAGGTTGCGGCCGTAGGTGAGCTGGATGCCCTCCTGATCCTGCCGGAAGTCACGAAACTCCGACAGGGAGCTGAAGTCCTGCTCGCTCTTGAAGATCCGGATACCCACCGTCTGCGGCTTGTCGAGGAAGTAGGGCACGAAATAACCGAGGTCGAACTGGGTGCGCAGGCGGCCGGACTGGAACGAGGCCTGTACCGACTCGCCGCGGCCGAGGAAGTTCTGGGTGCGGATGGCGAACTGGCCAAAGAAGCCGTCGAACTCGCTCCAACCGCCACCGAACTGTAGCTCCGTGCGGTCCGCCTCTTCGCCTTCGAAGGTCAGATTGACTTTCTGCTCTTCGGAGTCCACGTCCACCTGCACCGGGTCTTCCTCGTCGAGCTGGAAGTAGCCGAGCTGGTTGACCTTGTAGACGCTGGAACGCAAGGCGCCGAGGTTCATTACGAAGCCTTCCTGTAGCCGCACCTCGCGCCGCAGCACCTTGTCCTTGGTGCGGGTGTTGCCCTTGAATTCCACCCGGCCGACGGTGAACTGCTCGCCTTCGTCGATTTTCACCCGCACGTCCGCGACGTTGTTGTCGCGCTCGCGCAGTTCCGGCTCGATGGAAGCGAACATGTAGCCGGTGTTCTTGTAAAGGTCCGTCACCGACTCGATTCCGTCGTCGATCAGATTGGCCTTCAACCAACTGCCGGATTTGTTCTGGAACACCCTGAGGAGCGCCTGATCGGAGTAGGTTTCGTTGCCCTCGATGGTGATCTCGCCGAAGCGCCAACGCTCCCCTTCCTCCACCGGCACGGTCAGAAAAATGCGCCGTTTATCCTCGTTGCCGCCGACCTCGTCCACCCGGATCTCAGGCTCGCCCAGCAGCACGTTCTTGTAACCGGAGTTGCGGTAGAGGGTCTTGACTTTGTCGAGGTCTTCTTCGAGGCCCGCAGGGTTGTAGATGTCTCGCCGCAACAGGCGCGACAGGGGACCGCTCTCGCGCACCTTGCGCATGCGGGAGCGTAGCCGCAGGTCGCTGTAGACGGTGTTGCCCTCGAAGTCGATCTCCTGGATGCGGACGCGATCTCCTTCGTCGATGGTGTAAACCGCCCGGCGCTCTCCCGGCGAGATCTCCTCGATCTCGAAGCGCACCGCCGCGAAGCGATAGCCCTTGTCCTTGTAGGCCTGCTGGATGGCCGCCGCCAGGCGATTCAGCTCGCCGCGCTTCAGCGGACCGCCCTCGCGCACATCGATGCGCTCGGTGACGATCACTTCGCGAATGTCGCCGCGTTTGAGCTTCTTGAGGCCCTGGTAGTCGATGGAGCGCAGGACCGGCCGCTCTTCGATCTTCACGATCAAGCGAATGCCGTCGCCTTCGGCCACGCTGTCGATCTCGATGTCGCCGATCAGGTCGCGCTGCCAAAGGGCTTGGATATTTCGGTTCAGTTCTTCCTGATCGAGCTCTTGCCCTTCTTCCACCCCCAGGTAGTAGCGCACCGTCTCGGGAGTCAAGGACTGGAGGCCTTGGATCTCGATCGACCGGATCACCTGACTGTCGGGAATCCGAAGCTGCGCCGCGAGCGGCGGCCCGGCGATCCACGATAGAGCGAGCCACATCAGCGCCGGCAGCACCGCGAAGGAGCGAACCACGCCTCGGGCGCGGCCAGATCGGCGGGTTGGTGTCATGTCAGCACCCCTTGAAGTCATTTTTCATCAGACCCGTTTCCCATTCATTGCGTCGTACCGGCTCGTTTGCGGTGTCGTCGGGACTCGGGAATCCAGCGGGACCCGCCCTCAGCGGTGCGCGGCTGCCAAAAGTATGCTCTTTTCGGGCTTCACGCAACGCGCGGCCGTGCCGCGACCTTCATCCACAAGAGTCCGCTCGGCCCCGACAAGGGACCCCGCCGCCGTCCCTACCCTCCTGCACAGGTACGGCGCCCCTCACCCCTGGGATGCAAGGATTGTTCTCAGATCGTGGCTGAGCCTGCCTTTCTCACCAGCGACCGTAGCGAGAGGCCATAGGTCGCTGAAGATGCAAGGCATCCGCAGCTCCTGAGACGAAGGCGTACCGGCAGTACGTTGAGGAACAGGTTCTGCGGATAAAGCAGCAGATTCAGTGGCATATGGACTCGCAGTAGGTCGCCGGTCAGAAAGGCGGGCTAGTGCTCCTGAGCCGCCATTTCGGGCTTCCGGGTCTGGAAGTCGAGTTCGCCATCGGCCAGGGTCACCGCGATCTCTTCGATCGGTTCACCGTGCTGATGGATGAGGATCTCGGAGATGGCGTCCTGAATGTGGCGCTGGATCGTCCGGCGCAGCGGACGGGCGCCGGTCGACGGATCGATGCCCGCCTGGTCGAGCAGCCAGTCCTTGGCGGGAGCGTCCACCCGCACCCGCAAGCGGCGTTCGGCGAGGGTTTCATTGACGTCGACGAGCAAGATGTCGACGATCTCCCGCAGGCTCTCCCGGGACAGCGGCCGGAAGACGATCACCTCGTCCAGGCGGTTGATGAACTCCGGGCTGAATCCGCGCCGCAACTCCGCCAGGATCTCTTCCTGTAGGCGGTCGAAGCTCGCATCGGCGTCGCCCTCGCCGAACCCCATGCGGCCGCCGCGCAGCACCAGTTTGCTGCCTAGATTCGAAGTCATCAGCACCAGCGTGTTCTTGAAGTCGACGTGGTTGCCGTAGGAGTCCGTCAAAGTGCCGTCCTCGAGGATCTGCAGCAGCAGATTGGCGACATCCGGGTGCGCCTTCTCGATCTCGTCGAAGAGGATCAGCGAATACGGGTGGCGGCGCACCTGCTCGGTGAGTTGACCGCCCTCCTCGTGGCCGACATAGCCCGGTGGCGAACCGATCAGCTTGGACACCGCATGCTTCTCCATGTACTCGCTCATGTCGAAGCGCAGCAGGGCCTTCTGCGAGCCGAAGAGGAATTCCGACAGCCGCCGGGAGACCTCCGTCTTGCCCACCCCGGAGGGGCCCAGGAAGATGAACGAGCCCACCGGCCGCTGCGGGTTGCTCACCCCCAGGCGGGAGCGGCGGATGGCCCGGCTGATGGAACTGATGGCGCGATCCTGCCCCACCACCCAGCGGCGCAGGCTGGCCTCCATGTTCATCAGCTTCTCGGCTTCGATGGTCGCCAGGCTGGACACCGGAATGCCGGTCCAGGAGGAGATCACCTGCTCGATGTCCAGGCGGCGGACCACCAGGTCTGCACCGTCTTCCGGCACGCCCATCGACTCCAGGTCCTCGCGCAGCTCGATCTCCCGCTCGCGCAGATAGACAGCTTTCTCGAAGTCCTTGTCCGAAATCGCCGTTTTCATGTCGCGCACCACCTGGCGGATCTCCGCCTCCAGGCGCCGCAGGTTCTGGGTGTCGCGCACCCGCCGCAGCTTCACCCGGGCGCCGGCCTCGTCGATCACGTCGATCGCCTTGTCCGGGTGATGGCGGTCGGTGATGTAGCGGGAGGACTGGTAGATCGCCGAGCGCAGCGAATCCGCCGAGTAGCGCACCTTGTGGAAGTCTTCGTAGCGGTCCTTGACCCCTTCGAGAATCGCCAGCGTCTCTTCGTTGGTCGGCGGCGCCACCTGGATCGACTGGAAGCGCCGCAGCAACGAGCGGTCCTTCTCGATGTACTTGCGGTACTCCTTGAGGGTGGTCGCCCCAATGCACGAGATCTCGCCGCGGGACAGCGCCGGCTTCAGGATGTTGGCGGCGTCCAGCGAACCCTCGGCGGAGCCGGCGCCGATCAGCGAATGGATCTCGTCGATGAAGACGATCACGTCCTGACAGTCGCGCAGCTCTTTGAGGATGCCCTTCAAACGCTCCTCAAACTGGCCGCGGTACTTGGTGCCGGCGACGATCAGCGACAGGTCGAGAGCGACGATGCGCCGGCTCGCCAGGAAAATCGGCACTTCCCCGGCCACGATGCGTTGCGCCAGCCCTTCGACGATGGCGGTCTTCCCCACCCCCGGTTCGCCGAGCAGGATGGGATTGTTCTTGGTGCGCCGCGACAGGATCTGGATGATGCGGTCGACCTCATCTTCGCGACCGATCAGCGGATCGAAGGTGCCCTCCGCCGCCAGCGCTGTCAAATCGCGGCTGTATTCGGCGAGAAACGGCATCTCCTTCTTTTGCTGGGTCGCCTCTTGTTCCTTGGCGATGGTCAACACCTCCTCGCGCACGGTGTACACGTCCAAACCGTGCTGCGCCAGGATGCGCATGGCGAGGGAGCCCTCGACCCGCAGAATGCCGATCAGCAGGTGTTCGGAGCCCACCGCCTGATGCAGCATGCTCTCGGACTCGTGAGCGGCGTAGGCCAGAATCTTTTTGGACTCCTCGGACAGCGGCAGCTCCGCCGTCGAGGAGATGCGCTCGACGAACACCCGCTCGCCCTCGATCTCTTTGCGGACGTCGTCGGCCTTGATCTGGAAGCGCCGAAAGAGTTCATTGACGGTCTCTTCACCTTCGCGCAGGATGCCCAGCAGGATGTGCTCCGACTCGATCACCCGGCTGCCGAGCTTCGACGCCTCGTAGCGGGCAAAGAACAGAGCTCGGCGGGCCTTCTCGTTGTACTTCTCAAACATTGCGCGATTCTAGCCTCTTGCAGTTCAGGGCCTCGTGCGGTTCGGGCATCTGGCCCCTCCCTCACGGAAGAGACCCCGGGGCACTCTTGCTTCGGCTGCGGGTTCGTCGATCAGAGCCCTCAAGAACGGAGCCAAGCCCTAGTAAAGAATGGACTTAGTCTCTTCGAGAACACCGCCGTCGAGGGATAAAATCCTACCACATCGAGCGGCCAGGGACGGGTTGTGGGTGACCAGCACGGCGGTCGTTCCCCGGCGTTCCCGAAGTTCCAGCAGCAGATCGAAAACCTGCTCGCTCGACTCCGGGTCGAGATTGCCCGTCGGCTCGTCGGCCAGCAGCAGCGGCGGTTCGAGGAGGAGAGCGCGGCACAGGGCTACCCGCTGCCGCTCGCCGCCGGAGAGCTGCGATGGGAAGTGCTCCAGGCGATGCGACAGCCCCACCTCGTCGAGCAGCGCGCGGGCGCGCCCAGCCAAAGTGCCCGGCGCCTCACCGGCGATGCGCCCGGGCATCATCACGTTTTCGAGCGCCGTGAAGTCCGGCAGCAACTGATAGAACTGGAAGACAAAACCAATGGAGCGGTTGCGGAAGGCCGCCAACCGCTTGCCGGAGAACTGGGTGGGATCCAGCCCACCGATTTCGAGTACCCCGGAGTCCGGTCGGTCGAGGGTGCCCAAGAGATGCAGTAGGGTGGACTTGCCGGAGCCGGATGGCCCCACCACCGCCACCAGTTCGCCGGCCGCGACGTCGAGATCGGCGCCGCGCAGAACCTCCACCTGACGGAAGCCATCGCGGTAGCTCTTCGCGAGAGCGCGGGCAGTGAGGCCGACGCTCATCGGGGGTCCACCGGCCGAGGAATCGAGAAATCGTCCATCGCGCTATTGGGTCAGGGCCGCCACCGGCTGCACCGCCGCCGCCCGGCGCGCCGCGATCAACGAGAAGGTCAGCGCGAGGAACAGGGTCAGCCCCACAACCGCCGCCACATCGGCGGAGCGCACCAGAAACGGAATGTAGTCGAACACGAAGACGTCGCCGGGCATGCGGATCATCCGGAAGCGATCGAGTAGCCAAGCGCCCACCACCCCGCACAGGGTGCCCGCCAGCAAGCCGCGACCGGCGAGCAAACCGCCGAGAAGCAAAAAGGCGCGGGAGAGCGAGGGGCCGGACGCCCCCATCGCACCGAGCATGCCGATCTCCCCCTTCTTGTTCGCGATCACCAGCGACAGGGACGACACCAGCGACAAGGAAGCCACCAGCACCACCAGCGACACGGCGACGAACATCATCGCCTTCTCCAGCCGCAGGACGAAAAAAAGCGGCCGGTTGATCTCGCGCCAGGTGCGCAACCGGTTGCCCTCGGGCAGCAGCGGTGTGAGGCGGGACGCGAGGTCGATGGCCTCTTCGAGACCGCCGGCATCCACCTGTAGGCGCCGGGCCCGCACTCCGAAGAGCGCCTCGGCCACCGCCACCGGTACCGCGATACGGCTGCGGTCTTCCTGGGTGCGGGGTTTCGGAAAGGTGCCGGCGAGCGGCAGGCTGCGCACCCGCGGCTGCGGCGGCCCGAAGGGCATGAGGGTGGGTTTGGGCGACACCACCCGGGCGATGTCGCCGACCTCCAGGCCCCAGCCGTTGGCCAGAAAGGTGTCCACATAGAGACCCTCCGGACCACCGGCGGCCTGCGGGAAGGAGGCCGGCACGGAGCCGGCGAAGCCCACTACCTGCACCGCCTCCACCAGGCCGGATTCGGAGACCAGCCAGCCGCGGCCCTCGGCGGTGATCTGCGCGTCCACCACCTCGGGATGGTCGGAGACCGCTTGCTCGACGGCCACCGGTTCGGCCGACGCCGGCAGCTCAATCTCGATTTGGGGAGTGCGCGCCAGCACCTCCGTCCGCAGCACCCGCTGCAGCCCGGAGAGAGCGGCCAAGGAAAGCACCAGCGCCGCCACACCGACAGCGATCCCCCAGGAGGCCACCCGCGACAGAAAGCGCACGAAGGCGTCGCGGCGTGTGCTCCTCAGGTAGCGCCGGGCGAGCAACCAGGGAAACGAAGCTTCGATCAGGGCATCTCCATGAATGGAAGCTGAATCAGGGCGAGCAGACGAAAACGGGCATCCGATGGGGTGCCTCCGATGGGAAACATAGCAGCTCCCCGGACTGCTACGATACCCCTCCCATGAACGAGCCCAGCCACACTGGCGAACTCTCCGCCGAGCAGGCCATCGACCGAGGAGTCGCCCGCTACGACGCCCTCGGCTGGCCCCGGCCGGACGCCCTGGTGGTGTCCGGATCCGGTCTGGCGGTGGACCTCGGCGAGGTGGTGTACGGGCCGCAGCCGTTGACCCGCCTACTGCCCTTCGAGGTGGCGGCGATCGAGGGCCACCCGCTCTCCATCGAGCTGCTGCAACCGGCGCCTGAACGCCACGTGCTGTACGTGCGCGGGCGATTGCACAGCTACCAGGGATTCGATGCCCATCAAACGGTGTTCATGACCCGCCTGGGCTGGTTCCTCGGTGCCCGGGCACTGTTGATGACCAACGCCGCCGGCGGACTGCGGCGCGGCCTGGCGCCGGGTGACCTGGTGGTGGTCGAGGATCACCTCAACCTGATCGGTATGAATCCCCTCCGTGGCGCCCTACCGGCGGCCTGGGGACCGCAGTTCCCGGACATGACCCAGGCCTACGACCCAGCCCTACGGGCCCTCGCCCGGCATCACGGCGAGGAGTTGGGTATCGAGCTGACGAGCGGCACCTACGCCGGCCTACCCGGTCCGAGCTACGAAACGCCGGCAGAAGTGCGCATGCTGCGCGCCCTGGGAGCGGACTTGGTGGGAATGTCGTCGGTGCTGGAGGTGATCGCGGCGAACCACCTGGGGTGCCGCTGCTTCGTCATGTCGCTGGTCACCAACGCCGCCGCCGGCGATACCGGTGAGGCCTTGGATCACGACGAGGTGGTGGAAGCCGGCAAGGTCGCCGCCCGGGACGTGTCGCGACTGCTGGCAGCGATGATCGCGGATCCCGACTTGATCCCTGGGTAGGCTCGGCGGTTAGGACTCCGTCGCGGCGCTATTCGACGCCCCGTCCCGGTAGACCAGCAGCCAGAGCGAGACGTACTCGCGCATCAAGCGCATTTTGAGCAACTCCACGCCGCGCGCCTCCTGCGCCCTTCCCTGGCGGACGAGGTTGCGGCCGATGGACTCGAAGCGCCCGAGCATTTCGTCGGCGATGCGCACGCTGGTGCGGGCGATGGCCACCGGCGAGGTGCCGTCCACCACCGTGTCGTCGAGGGTCTCGCGCACGCGTTCCAGCTCCTCCGCCAAACGCTGCCGCAAGGCTGCGGCGCGCAGGATGAATCGGTCCATCTGGGCATCCCCGCCGCCGCCGGACCGAGCATGCAGGCGGTCCGCCTGCAGCAGGTTGCGGAAGGCGACCACCTCGCGCTCTTCGAGGGCCAGGTGGAAGACGTCCGGCGTCAGGCTCACCGCCTTCGGCGGCGCGCCCAGGGTGGTGCCGCTCAAAGCCTCGATCAGCCGCTCCAGGTGTTCGGCAACCCACTGGCCGTCGTCGTCCACCGCCTCCGCCGGAGCGAGATCGGGCTGCGCCGCGGCGGAATCCTCTTCGTCCCGGCCGAAGGGGTCGAGGGCGACGGCGTCGAGGTCCGGCGCCTCCGCTTGGGACGGCGACAGGCGCGGCATCAGGGACCGCACCCGCTTGCGAATGTGCGCCAGGTCGTCGAGGCGCAGGTCGTCCCGCTGCAGATGCTCTTCGAAGCGCTCGACTTCGCTGCGTAGCTGATCGAGATCCGACTCCATCGAGGCGTCCGTCTCCACCTGCCGTTCGAGATCGAAGATCTGCTGGTAGTCCGTGAAGATGCGCCGCTCCTCGCGGCTGTAGAGGTCGCGCACTTTATTCTTGAAAGCGAGATTGGCCTCGACCATTGCCATCAACATCTCCGGCTCGAAGAACAATTCACCCAGGCTGTGCTTCAAGGTGCGATAGCGCTGCACCAGACGCTCTTCGTTGAGCTTGTCGAGATCATCGATGGCGGTCACCTCTTCCGCCAGATCCTGAATCCGCTGGCGCCGCTTGACCACCACCTCCGGGTCCTTGGGCGAACCCGGCAGCAGGCTGCGCAGATTGCGATAGACCTCTTCCAGGCGGCGGCGATCGCGCAGCCGCACGGGCCCCTTGCCGTCCGACTCTTCTTCGCCCATGCGGCTCAAGAGAAAGTCGATCTTGTCGATGCGGTCCGCCTGCCAGGCCTCCCCCGGATGGGAATAGAGGTAGAACCGCACGAGCTGCATCAGAATCTTCTCGTCGTACTTCCGGAAGCGCATGAAGAACTGCCGCAGGAAGGACGGATCGACTCTGCTATCCTCCGCCAGCAGCGCACCCATCAGCTCCCGAAGCTGCCGATCCACGGCGTCCATCTGGTTCGCCAGGCCTCCCGCCTCGGAGGCGTTGAGGTTCTGGGAAATGTCCTTCAATCGGCCGTAAAGGTGCTGGAATTCCGCCGGATACCGATCGTCGAAGCCTTCGAAGAACAGCTTCGCAAGACTCTGCAAGAACTGATGAAAAACCCAGGCGGCCCGGAAGCGCTGAGAGAGCGATACGTAGCGCCGGTGAAGCACATTGAGTTGCTCGACGGACATGCTGTCTTCGACCTTCATAGGAGAGGCCCATTCTAGATGATGGCTGACCAAAACCCGAATTCGAGTCCCCGAGTCCTCATCTCCCGGGAGCGGCTGGAAGCCCGCGTCGCCGAGATGTCCGCCGAGATCGAGCGCGATTACCTGCGGCGGGCCGAGGAACTCGGCGAGGGATCGGCGCCGCAACCGCTGCTGTGCATCGGCGTGCTCAAGGGCTCTGTCTTCTTCATGGTGGACCTTCTGAAGGAAATCGAGACACTGCCGGTGAAGGTGGACTTCTTTCAGACTTCTAGCTACCGCGACGGCACCAGCCCCGGCGAGGTACGCATCCTCAAGGACGTCGACCTGGCCATCCGCGACCGCGATGTGCTGCTGATCGAGGACATCGTCGACACCGGCTTCACCCTGTCCACCATTCTGGCGCTGCTCAAGCACCGCGGCGCCCGCAGCGTGCGGCTGTGCGCTCTCCTCGACAAGCGCGAGGCGCGCAAGGTGAACGTGCCGATTGACTACTGTGGCTTCGAGATCGAAGACCTGTTCGTGGTCGGCTACGGCCTCGACCTGGCCGACCGCTACCGCAACCTGCCGTACATCGGCGTTTACGAGGAAGACTTCTGATGAAACTGAAGAACACGGACCGCGCCCCGGCGGCGGTCGGACCCTACTCCCAGGCCGTCGAGGTCGACGGATTTCTCTACACTTCCGGCCAGATCGGTCTCGATCCGGCAACGGAAGAGATGGTCCAGAGCACGGACGGGGAGAGTGACTTCGAGGCTCAGGCGAAGCAGGTGCTGGCGAATCTCGAAGCGGTTCTGGCCAACTCCGGCTGCACCTTCTCGGACGTCGTCAAGGCGACCATCTACGTGATGGACATGGGGAATTTTGCGACTCTGAACACCCTCTACGGGGAAGCGATGGGCGACCACCGACCGGCCCGCTCGACGGTGCAGGCAGCGGGCCTGCCGAAGGGTGCGCTGGTGGAGATCGACCTGGTGGCGCGACTCGGCTAGCAGGCTCGGAGCGTGCGAATCACCTGGATTGCTTGATCCACATCGTCCGACGATACATCCCGGTGGGTGACGAATCGCACCGCCTCGGCGCTCACCGGAACGGCCATCACGCCCGCCCGCGAGGCCTGTCGACAGAAGGTGTAGGCGTCGCCACCGGGCGGCGAGGCGATGACGATGTTGGTCTCCACCCGCTTCAGATCGATGCCCCAACCGGGCAGCGCCGCTAGCGCTTCGGCCAGCCGCCGGGCGTGGCGGTGATCCGCCGCCAAGGCCGCCGGCCCCTCTTCCAGCGCCAGAAGTCCCGGCGCCGCCAGCACCCCCACCTGGCGCATCGCCCCGCCGAACATCTTGCGCACCCGCCGGGCCTCGGCGATCCAGGGCCGGGAGCCGGCGAGGAGCGATCCGGCCGGCGCTCCGAGTCCCTTCGACAGGGCGATCATCACTGAATCGCAGCCGGCGGCCAGCTCCGCCACCGGCAAGTCGAGGGCGACGGCGGCGTTGAATAGGCGCGAGCCGTCCAGGTGCACCGGCAGCTCGTGGCGCCGAGCGACCGCCAGCAGCGATGCGAGTCGATCCCGCCGATAGATCGTGCCGCCAGCCATGTTGTGGGTGTTTTCAAGGGACAGGAGCGCCGTGCGGGAGCGGTAGACCACCTCCGGCGCGATCGCCTTCTCCACGTCCTCCGGCGCCAGCAGCCCCGCCTCGCCGGCCACCGGTTTCGGCAGCAGTCCGGAGAGGGCGGCCATGGCGCCGAGCTCGTAGAGCAGAATGTGGCTCTCGGCCTCACAGACCACCTCGCAGCCGGGACGACCGTGGAGGTGGAGGGCGATCTGGTTGCCCATGGTGCCGGAGGGCACGAAGAGGGCCGCCTCCTTACCCAGGAGCTCCGCCGCCCGCTCCTCCAGCCGGATCGCCGTCGGGTCTTCGCGGAACACATCGTCGCCGACCTCGGCATCGGCCATCGCCCGGCGCATCCGTTCACTCGGCCGGGTGACCGTGTCGGAGCGGAGATCGATGCTCATCGAGAATCCCGACCCTACAAGCCGATCGAGACGCGCACCGCGCCCTGGAACGACTCGCCCTGCTCCAGCTCGAAGTTGATCTTCGGCACCAGCAGGTTAACGGTCACCCCGGCGTAGGCGAAGGTGCCGTCCTCGCTGCGGCTGAACCTTCCGCCACCGGATCGCTCCAGATCCCCTTCGCCGCGGTAGAACCCCACGCCGACATAGGGCGTGAACAGCGGAAAGCCTTTCGAAAGCAGCACTTCGGCACCGTAGATTTCCACCTGGTAGGGACCGCTGTCGAGGTTCTGGGTACCGGTCAGGCGCAGCGACAGAGCCGGTTTCAAGGCGCCTCCCTTGAGGATCGCCCACTGCAGGTCGGCGGAGAGCAGCTCGATGTCGCCGTCGACTGCCCGGGCATAGCCCGCGCCGAGATCGAACCCGCCGGGCAGCCCCTTGCGGGCTCCCACCCGCACGAAGGCCAGGGCGTCGCCGGGCAGGCTGCCGTCGATCGCCGCCAGGAAGGCGTCGTCGTCGCCAGCATCGAGATCCGCCGACAGGTCGGCATAGATGTCGAAGCCGACCAGACCCAGGGGCGCCGCGCCGTGGCGGGCGTAGGGATAGGCGGCGAAGACCATCCGGTCATGGAACAGACGGAAGGTCTCCTGCGACATACCGGTGTCAACGTCCCAGGCCAGCGCCGGACCGGCGAAAGCCACGCCCAGAGCCAGGCATAGGGAGAGGCCGAGAAGTCGGGTTCTTCGGAACGTCTCTCTGACTCGCATCGCAATTCTCCTCCGTTGGAGATCTACTCCGTACCCAAGTACTCGGCCAACAGCCGCGCGGCGAGATCCTCTCCGGCGGTGTCATCGCCAGGGCCGGCGACCACCGTGCGGATCACCTCGGCGCTCTGGCCGTCGACCGCCTCGACCACCGCCAGGTTGCCCTCCCGCGCCAGGGCGGCTACATCGTAGCCCGTCTCGTCCGCCCAGCGGGCGGCCCGAAAGAAGGCCTGGCCCTGGGGGTCCGGCCGGCCGAGGCGCAGCCACAATTCGCCGGCCAGGGCCAGGCGCTCCGCCAACCGCGCGTTGTTCCGCACCCGCGCCGAAGCCGCCACCCGCGGCGGGCGGGCCAGGAAGGGCGCCAACCCGTACCGGGCGGCCGCCTGGGAAAACGCGCGCTCGTCCGGCCGCGGGCCGTGAAACAGCTCTTCGAACACCTCGTCTCCCCAACGCTCCGCCAGCGTGCGGCGCTCGACCGGCGTCAACTCCGGCACCACCGGCTGGACCACCGAGAAGCCGGCGGTGCGAAGGGCCCGGAACTGCTCGTCCCATGTCCCCGGGTCAGTGCTCAGGCCGGGAATCAGCGGCCAGACGGCGATGCCATCGCCTGTGGGTTGCCGCGGCCAGGTCCAGGACTCCTCGCCCAGCAGAGCGGCCAGGGGGTCCCAGGCCACGGTCAACGCTCGACGACTCGTAGTCGGCGGACGGTCGAAACCCACCGAGCACTGCAAGAGCAAAGAAGCGCCATCCTTGGCCGAACCTTCCGCCCAGGCCGAGCGCGAGGCTCCCGAGGCGGCATCCACCGGCGGCAGGTAGAGAAGGCCGGGCGGGCGCTGGGGAGGGAAATCGAGCGGGCGCCCTTCGCCCTCAGGGCCGCCGGAAGTGAGGGAAGATGACCCGATGGCACTCCGCGCCAGATCCGTCCACGGCCCAGACGCCGCCGGCCAAGGCTGTGGCCGCTGACGAATCCAGAAGCGCCCGGGCTCGACCGGTTGCGGGATCCAGCGCACCGCCCGACTGCTCTTCACGGCATCGGCCTTCACGCTGTCGGTAGCCGCGCCGCGACGGCCCGCTCGACGTACTTGGCGAGGACATCCACTTCGAGATTCAACCGGTGTCCGACGCCGGTCGCCCCGAGGGTGGTGACTTCGAGGGTGTGCGGGATCAGGGTGACGGAGAAGCGGTCCTCCGCGAGGGCCGCCACCGTCAGGCTCACCCCGTCGAGGGTGACGGAGCCTTTCTCCACCACATAGGCGGCGAGCGATTCCGGCAGCGCCACGGTCAGCCAACAGTGGTCTTCGAGGTCTTGCCGCCCGACCACCGCCACACAGCCGTCCACGTGCCCCTGCACCCAGTGGCCGCCGAGGGCATCGCCCACCCGCAGGGCCGGCTCCAGGTTGACCGGAGAACCGGCTTGGAGATCGCCGAGATTGGTGCGGGCGAGGGTTTCCGGCGCCAGTTCCACAACGGATCGCTCGGCTTCCCCGTCCGTCACCGTCAGGCACACGCCGGCCACCGCCAGACTGGCGCCCGGGCTCAGCCGCTCACCCAAGTCCTGCCGGTGGGCGATCTCCAGCCGACTTCCTCCACGACCGGAAGGGGTCGGTGCCGAAGCTATGCGCCCAAGCTCTGTAACAAGGCCGGTAAACATCCGTCCCTCAATCCTTCGAGAATTCGGTCCGGACCGCGCCGCCGGCTCCGGAAAAAGCTCACATCGGGGGTCGCGGCGAGGCTCGAAAAGCCGCGGCCGGAGACCGGGCCCGGAGCATCGCGCCCACCGATCAAACGCGGCGCCAGCACCACGACCACACGGTCCCATAGGCCAGCTTCGACGAAGGCGGCGGTCACTTCGCCACCGCCCTCCACCAGCAGACTGCGGACGCCACGCTGGTGGAGGTCCGCCAACACCTCCGCCGGCGACGCCTGCGGCAAGGCCACCACCTCGGCGCCCGCCTCCCCCAGGGGCGCGGCCGCAGTTTTCATTTCGGCCTCGGCGCCGACGAGCCGGCGAGTGTACACCAGCACCGGACCCGCCTCGGCCAGCATCCGGGCCGCCGCCGGCAGGCGCAGGCGGCGGTCGAGCACCGCCCTCACGATCGGCCCCTCGGCCCGTCCTCGGCGCCGGGTGAGGCGGGGATCGTCCGCCAGCGCCGTACCGCTGCCCACCAGGATGGCGTCGTGCTCTTCGCGCAGAGCGAGGGCCCAGCGTCGGGCCGGCGGCGAGGAGATCCACTGGCTTTCGCCGCTCGCCGTGGCGATCTTGCCGTCGAGGCTCATCGCCCACTTGATGGTGACCGCCGGCCGCCGGTGGACCTGGGCGGTGAGGAAGGACAGGTTGAGGTGTACCGCCTGTTCCGCCTTCACCCCCACCTTCACCTCGATGCCGGCCGCCCGCAGGGCGGCGAAGCCGGCGCCGGCGACCCGCGGATCGGGATCCCGGTGACAGGCCACCACCTCAGCGACGCCGGCTGCCTTCACCGCCTCCACGCAGGGCGGCGTGCGGCCCTGGTGGGAGCAGGGCTCCAAGGTGACGTAGAGGGTGGCGCCGCGGGCACGCTCCCCGGCTTCCTCCAGGGCCACCACCTCGGCGTGGGGACCGCCGGCACGCTGATGGTGGCCGCGGCCCACCACCACCCCGTCGGCGACCACTACGGCGCCGACCATCGGGTTCGGCGAGGCGGTCCAGCGGCCGAGGGCAGCGAGCCGCAGGGCCAAGCTCATCAACCTGGCCTGGGATTCAGCCGAGGAGCGCAGTGGCGAACTCCCGCGGCCGAAACTCGACCAGATCCTCCGACATCTCACCGACCCCCAGGTAGAGCACCGGTAACCCCAGCTCGCGGGCTACGGCCACCGCCATGCCGCCCTTGGCGGTGCCGTCCAATTTGGCGAGAAGCACCCCGTCGATGGGGATCACCTGGCTGAAGGTGCGGGCCTGGGAGATGGCGTTTTGGCCGGTGGTGGCGTCGAGCACCAGCACCGTCCGGCGCGGCCAGCCCTCGGCCTCGCGGTCGATCACCTTGCCGATCTTGCCCAGCTCCTTCATCAGGTATTCCTTGGTGTGGAGCCGGCCGGCGGTGTCCACCAGCAGCTCGTCCACCCGCCGGGCGCGGGCCGCCTGCAGGGCGTCGAACACCACCGAGGCGGGATCGGCGCCGGCGGAGGAACGGATCACCTCCACCCCGAGACGCTCGCCCCACAGGGAAATCTGCTCGATCGCCGCCGCGCGGAAGGTATCGCCGGCGGCCATCAACACGGACTTGCCGCGACGCTGCCCGTGGTGCGCCAGCTTGGCGATGGAGGTCGTTTTGCCGACGCCGTTGACGCCGATCATCAGGGTGACCAACGGTGCACCGGGGCGGCCCTCGGGGGGCGCCTTCTGGCGGCCTTTGAGTTCGGCGTCCATCAGCATTAGGGCCATCTCGTCCACCAGCATTTCGCGCAGCTTCAGGATGTCCACCGCCTGGCCTTCGCGCACGTCGGCGCGGATGCGCTCGACCAGTTCCAGCGAGGCTTCCACCCCGATATCGGCACTGATCAGGGCTTCCTCCAGAAACTCGAGGGTTTCGTCATCGAGGGTGGCGCGGCCTTCGAGGGCGGCCCCCACCTTGTCGATGATCTCCGTATGGGTCATCAGGAGCCCGCGCTTGAGCTTCTTCCAGAAGCCCTTCGGCTGCTCCTCCGGCGACGGCAGCTTGCGCTCCGGCGCCAGTTCCAGGTTCTGTTCTTCCAGGGTGTCGTGGTCGCTCGTGGGACTGCTCATGGAGAGAATCATAACGTGGCGCGGGGCGCGCCAGGACCCTTGGAATGAGGGATTTTCCCTCCCCGCCAGCTGACCGGCCGCCAGCTTGCGGTAGCATCCGTCGAGAGCCCATCATGGCCCAGCCCACGCCCTCTCCGCCCAACCCCTCGACCCCCGGCGCGGACCCGGTTCCGCCCGGTCCGCTTTCCGATACCTCTTTCGAAGTGCGGCAGATGAGCACCACCGGCGGTTTGCCGCGGCGGGTGTTCACCGTGTACCGGCATGCCCTGGGGTTGATCTACGGCCAGCTTCTCGCCTCCGTGCGGGATGCGCCGGCCCGCAAGCGACGGGGGTTGGGATTCCGCCTGCGGCAGCTCCTGGCGCTCCTCTTCCGGCCGCTCTATGCCGCCTCGCCGCTGGTCAAACGGCCCTTCCCGGAGCAGCTCCGGCGGCGCCTGGAATTGCTCGGGCCGACCTACATCAAGCTCGGACAGGTGCTCTCCCTGCGCTCGGACATCCTGCCGAAGGCGCTCACCGAAGAGCTCAAGCTGCTCCTCGATCGCCTGCCGGTGGTGCCCTTTCCGGTCTTCATGGAGCGGGTCGAAGAAACCCTCGGACACTCCGCCGACGAGATCTTCGACTGGATCGACCCGGAGCCCCTGGGCTCCGCCTCCATTGCGCAGATCCACCGCGGCACCTTGAAAGAGAGCTTGAATCAAGGGCCGAGAGTCGACGACGATGCCGCCGACGGCCCCGGCCCAGCGGTCATTCTCAAGGTCGTCAAGCCCGGCATCCGCGAGACCCTGGAGCGCGACGCCAAGCTGCTGTGGCTCCTCGGCCGGATCCTGCAGTGGGCCTTCCCGCGCTACCAGCCGCGCCGCATGATCGACGAATTCGTCACCTACACCCGACGGGAGGTGGATCTACGCCTCGAAGCGGACAACGCGGAAATCTTCGCCGCCAATTTCGAGGATCAGCCGGAGGTGGTCTTCCCGCGGGTCTATCGCCACGCCAGCGGCCGCAACCTGTTGACCATGGAGTACTTCGCCGGCGAGCGGCCAGACTCCCTGCGCGCCCGCAACCTGGCACCGGCGGAGCGCAAGCGGTTGATCGAGCTGGGGGCCGCCGCCATCGTCCGCATGATCTACCGCGACGGCTTCTTTCACGCCGACCTCCACCCGGGTAACCTGATGGTCCTCCCGGGACCCAAAGTCGGCTTCATCGATCTCGGCATGGTCGGCCGCTTCGACGATGAACTGCGCCGCGGCCTGCTCTACTACTTCTACTGCCTGGTGATGGGCGACTCCGAGAACGCCGCCCGCTACCTGGCCGCCACCGCCACCGCCGGGGCCGGCAGCCAGCCGGCCGCCTTCCGGCGCGAGGTGTCCGAAATCTGCCAGCGCTGGCACCGAAGCGCCAACTTCCGCGACTTCTCCCTCGGCCAGCTGATCATGGAATCCGTCGAGCGCGGCGCCCGTCACCGCATGTACTTTCCGGTGGAGATGGTGCTGATGACCAAGGCCCTGGTGACCTTCGAAGGGGTGGGCCAGATCCTCGAACCGGATTTCGACGTAGTGGCCGTCGCCCAGCCGCCCACCCAGGCGCTTCTTCTCCAGCAGCTCAACCCCCTGCGTCTGGTCGAAGCCGGCCTGCGCAACGCGCCGGAAATGTTCGACGCCTTCATCAAGACCCCGGCCCTCGTCAGCGAGGCCATGCGGCTCCTCGAACAGCAGAGCCAGCGCCCCCAGCCTCAGCCCTTCGCCGGCCTACGGAGCACCCTATTCGGCGGCTTCTGCCTGGTCGCCGGAGCCATTCTGTTCGTTGCCGGCGGCACCTCCTGGTCGCCCCAGCACTGGGGGGCGGTGGCGCTTTTTCTGTTGGGTGGGATGCTGGCGACCCGGCGGCGGGAGTAGGGCACAGGGCCGAATCCAAGTCGATGGGCAGCAACCGCTCCTCCCGGACGGCGAGCGGTTCCGGCTGAACCTGCAGAACGCCTACGATCTCGACGTCGAACGGGATCAACTCGGCGGTCGCCTCACCGAGGAGGTCGAGGTTCTTCCCAGGGCCTCGTAACCCCGATGACCACCACCTACCTGACCGATTGGCTAGGAAAAGATCGCCTTTATCCCGCGTCCAGCAGTGCGTCCAGGCGATCCAGAGCCGCATTCAGCCGCGGCGCGACGTCCGCCTTGGCCTCCACGCCGTCCCACAGGGAACGCTCCCCTTCCAGCACTCCCGGCCGGAAGCGGATTCCGTAGGGCGCGAGAACCTCGCTGATTGCGTCTTGGCGCTCCCGCAGGTGCTCGCGGGTGCTGCGGTAGCCGTGCTCGCAGACGGCCCTTCGATCGGAAAAGCTGAAGATGTTGGTGAAGAACATCCGGAAGTCGTCGCGCCGCGGTTCGAACAGCAGCACATCGCGATCCGCAAACTGCGCTTCGCTCTTTTTCAGGCCCGCTTCGAGGCGGGAGCGGATGAGAGTACGCAGGGTCTGCGACAGCACCGCCGGCAGACCGCGATCCACCAGCTTGCCGCGCTTCATGACCCCTTCCTCCACCGCCTTGGCGGTGTCCACCGGCACGATCGGATTGATCGCCAGCAAGAGATCGGCACCGGCTTTGAGGGCGGTCGAAGCGTGCACTGTCTTCAACAGCACGCCGTCCACGTAGTGTCGCCCTTCGATCTGGACCGGCGCGAAGAAACCCGGCAGGGCGGAACTCGCCTGCACTGCTTTGGAGATGGGAATGTGGTCCCGGCCCGTTTCGCCGAAACGCACGGCGCGCCCGGAGTCGAGGTCCGAGGCGACGATCACCAACCGGCGGCGGAGCTGGCGGAAGTCGTCGGTACGGCCCTCCCTGCTGAATACCGATTCGAGGTACTGGCCGATCCGCCCGCTGTTGAACATCCCCACGGGCAGGGCTCGGCTCAACCGCAGCAGCGGTTCGAGGGGGCTGAAATTGCTCGGCTTGCGAACGAAATCCAACAAACCACCGGCGAGCAGGCCGGGCACCATGGTGGCGCGGCGGGCGACCTCTCCAACGGCCGGCGCGAAGAAATTCTCCGGCGCGAAAGGACCCTCGTCGGTACCGTCCGAGGCCACCACCCGACAGAGCTGCCGGACGGTCACACCGTTGGCGAGGCAGGCGCCGACGAAGGCACCGGCGCTCACGCCGACATAGATGTGGAGGTCCGTGAAGTCGAGCCCTTGGAGGCTCTCTTCGAGCGCTCGCAGAGCACCGATCTCGTAAACCGCACCCTCGGGACCGCCGCCGGCCAGGGCGAGCCCGATCTTTTTTGAGCTCGCCATGGCCCGTCGGATCAGGACGGCTTGCTAGCGGTGGACTTGCTGGCGGGCTTGCGGGCGGCAGGCTTGCGCGCGGTCGTCGTCTTGGCGGCAGGCTTCTTCGCCGCGGTAGGGGTCTTCTTCGCCGCCGGTTTGCGAGCGGTAGCGGACTTGGCGGCGGGCTTGCGGGTAGAGGCGGCCTTGGCGGCAGGCTTCTTGGCGGCGGGCTTGCGTGCAGCCGGCTTGCGCGCGGCGGGCTTGCGCGCGGCGGGCTTGCGAGCGGTGGTGGTTCGCGGCGCCTTGCGCAGATCGTCGACCTTCTTGTTCAGCTCTTCGACCCGGGTCACTAGGGTGTGGATTTCATCGCGAGTCGGCACCCCGAAACGGTGCAGAGCATCGGACAGGGTCTGTTCGACGGTTTCGCCGACCTTGCCCACGCCCTCTTCGACCTTGTCCTTGGCGCGATCGAACTCGACCTCCACCTTGTCCTTCGCCTTGCCGACGGTCTTGCGACCTTCCTTCTCCATCGACTTGCCGCGCTCGACCAACGACTTGAAGAGCTTGGAACCCTGCTCTTCCACGGTCGTCAGAGCGCCGAGTCCGGCGAGCCAAATGCGGTGCGCCGAATCGAGAATCTCATCCTGCACGTCCTTCTTGCTCTTCTTGTTCTTCTTTTTCTTGCCCATTGTCGGGTCCTTTCTGGATCTCATCCGGTCGCTCGCCGGAAGAGCGGCGGAGCGGCGCCCCCACAGGGCACCGCCGCCAACGCCTCAAGAATTGTCACTTCGAAATCGGATTCGGATGCTGCGGAGCGGCGATCAGACGCGCGGCGAAGCGAGAGCCTCGTCGACCTTCTTCGACAGCTCCTCGACGTGCCGCGACAACGCTTCGAGGTCGTCGAGGGTGGCCAGGCCAAAGCGGTGCAGCATGTGGGTCATGCCGTTCTCGACGGACTCCTGCGCCTTGGAGGAAAACTCCTGCACCTTCTTCGAGGTCTGCGCCACGGTCTTGTCGATGGCCTTGAACTGCTTCTTCTCGACCTTCCGGCCCTTCTCGACCAGGCGATCAAAGGTCTTGCGGCCGCTTTTTTCAGCGCGGGCGAAGGCACCCAGCCCGGCCCGCCAAATCTCACGGCCGGCTTCGGTCACATCCTGAGCCAGCTCCGCCGGCCCCTTGAACAGCTTCTCAGTCGTAGTATTCATCACGCATCTCCCTTGCTCGTAGATTGTCCGTTGGTGCCGCCTTGTCCTTCGAGGTCGACGAGAGAGGATTCGAGTTGCTCCAGTTGTGAGCGCAAGCGCTGCATCTCTTCGCGCGCCCGCCGCAGCGGACCCACCCGATCCATGGACGCCTGGAGCAGCCGGTCCACGCCGTGCTGCACATGCTCGACCCCGCTCGACATCGCCTTCTCCCCCACTCGCACGAGTTCGTGCAGCAGCTCACTGGGCAGGAAAGACGACCCTTTGCGGCCTTCTTCGAGGATGATCTGGGTCAACGTCTGGGACGTCACATCGGCCGAGCTGCCGTTGTCCACCACCTTGACCTCCTGACCTTCCCGGACCCAGGCGGCAATCTCTTCGAGAGAGACGTAGCGGCTCTCCTCCGTGTCGTATAGCTTGCGGCTTTCGTACCGCTTGATCAGCCGAATCATCGAGATCTCCTCTTATTTCCGTCGGCCCGCCGAGAGCGAGTGGCTTCTCGCAACCCAGGTATCCACGGGCGGCTTGGGGAATGACACATTATGACGAACTTTGCCGTGCCGCGGCACCGACTGAGAGAAAATACCGCAGCGCGGCAAGATTGTCAACCGATCGATGCCGCAACGCGTCAAAAAGCTATAAACATTGACCTTCCAGCCCTTGTAATACAGTCTTTCGCGCAAGATCGCACCCTTCGAGAGGCAATCCATGTCGCAGCGCGGCAAGCCGCCACCCCACGATCTTCGTTGCGCCGGACGGCCAAGCCCCGATAGGGTGCCGCCATGCTCCACCTGGACTTCGACCGCGGCACGTTGACCCTGGCCGGTGCCGATCTCGAAGACGATGTTCTTCCGCCGGCCATGGTGTTCGACCGCCGGGTCCGGTGCTGGCGCGCGCCGGCCCTGCGCTACCGGGAAGTCGTGCGCCACCTCCACCGCTCCGGCGCTCCCTTCGAAGACCGGGCGCGCGCCTATCCAGAACTCCAGCTCACCCAGCGCTGGAAACGCCAGCCCTATCCCCACCAGGCAGAGGCCGCCGAGGCCTGGTGGAAAACCGGGCGTCGGGGGGTCGTGGTGCTGCCCACCGGCGCCGGCAAGACCCACCTAGCGGTGATGTTGATCGCCCGCCTCCAGCGCAGCGCCCTGGTCATCACCCCCACCCTCGACCTCATGCAGCAATGGCTGACGGTGATGAGCAACGCCTTCGGCACCGAGATCGGCCTGGTGGGAGGCGGCGAGCACAATCCGCTGCCGATCACCGTCACCACCTATGACTCCGCCCATCTCCACATGGACCGCTTCGGCAACCGTTTCGGCCTGCTGGTGTTCGACGAGTGCCACCATCTGCCGAGCCCGTCCTATGCCTTTGCCGCCGAGGCCGCCATCGCCCCCTTCCGCCTCGGTCTCACCGCCACGCCGGAGCGCGAGGACGGCGCCGAAGTCCGGTCCGAGGCGCTGATCGGCCCGATCGTCTACCGGCGGGAGATCGGCGAGCTGGCCGGCGAGTACCTGGCGGACTACGACACCATCACCCTGGCCGTGGCCCTCGGCGAAACGGAGCGCGACGAGTACGCCGAGGCGCGGGCGATCTACCGGGACTTCGTCGCCCGCCAGGGGATCCGCCTAGGGTCGCCGGGCGGCTGGAACCAGTTCTTGATGATGACTTCGCGCAGCGAGGAGGGGCGGCGAGCGTTCCTCGCCTACCGCCGGCAGAAGGCCATCGCCCAGGCTTCCGACGCCAAACTCGAGCTTCTCGGCGAGCTGCTGACGCGCCACCGCCGAGACCGCGTCCTGGTGTTCACCCACGACAACGAAACGGTCTACCGCATCTCGCGGCGCTTTCTGGTGCCGGCGATCACCCACCAGACCAAGGTGCGGGAGCGTCACGAAACCCTCGAGCGCTTCAACCGCGGCGAGCTGCCGATCCTGGTGACCTCCCGGGTGCTCAACGAAGGGGTGGACGTGCCCGCCGCCTCGATCGGCATCGTGCTGTCCGGCACCGGCAGCGTGCGGGAACACGTCCAACGCCTCGGCCGCATCCTGCGGCGCGCCGAAGGCAAGCGGGCCACTCTCTACGAGGTGGTCACCGAAGACACGGCGGAAACCTTCGTCAGTGAACGGCGGCGGCGCCACAGCGCCTATCGGTAGGGCGAAGAACCCTCAGGGCGCCAACCGCTCGACCACCCAGCCCTCCCCCTCCCGCCGGTAGCGCAGGCGGTCGTGCAGGCGGCTTCTGCGGCCCTGCCAGAACTCGATCTCCTCCGGCCGCAGGCGGTAGCCTCCCCAGTCCGGCGGGCGCGGCGGCTCCTCGCCGCACTCCTCACGCGCCCGCCGCCAGCGCTCTTCCAACTCGCGGCGGTCGGCCACCGGCCGGCTTTGGGGTGAGGCGATGGCGCTGTAGCGGGAGCCCAGGGGGCGCGACGCGAAATAGGCGTCGGACTCCTCGGCGGAGACCTTCTCCACCGTCCCCACCACCCGCACCTGCCGGTGCAGCGGCTGCCAGAAGAACACCAGCGCCGCCCGCGGGTCCGCCGCCAGCTCGTGCCCCTTGCGGCTGTCGTAGTGGGTGTAGAAGACGAAACCGCTGCCATCGAGGCCCTTCAGGAGCACGATGCGCGCCGCGGGCCGGCCGCCGGCATCGACCGTCGCCAGGGTCATGGCGTTCGGATCCGGCAGATCCGCCGACCGGGCGGCCTCGAACCAGCGCTCGAACTGCTCCAGGGGATCGGCGGAGATCTCCGCCACCGCCAACTCGCCATCGTACTCCTCGCGCAGGTCCGCTAGATCGCTCATGAGGCGATCATATCCAGCACCGGCGCCCCGCCGGGGGTCCGTCACCGCCTCACCCTTCAACAACCTTCCAACTTTCTCGTCGCCTCCTCCGACGACCGCCCGTCGCCCGGGCGGCACACCACATTCCGGAGGGAGACGACGGCCCCTCCGGGGTTGTCATCAGAAAAGATATTTTCTTCGAAGAATCAGTCACTTAGAAGAATTTTCGAAGGGTGAACCGATGATTGATTACGCCCTATTAACGCCTTACGTTATGAGGACTTCGAGATCGCGACCGACTCATGCAAGCCCTCTCCGCCATCAGCCCCAGCCGCCGCTACCCAACCTCGGCGGTTGCCCTACCGAACGATCTGCGGCGGCACGTTTCGAGCGGCCGGGAGCTGCTGCGGCGTCACCGGGATCACCGCTCCGAGGAGCGCTTCCCCACCGGCACCGAAGCCCTCGACACCCTGCTCGGCGGCGGCCTGCGGCGCGGCGAGCTGACGGAGATCGTCGGGCGCCGGTCGAGCGGCCGTTTCTCCCTCGTCCTGGCGGCCCTGGCGGAGACCACCCGGCGCGGCGAGGCGGCCGCCTTCGTCGATTTGGGAGACGGCCTCGACCCGCGCCAGTTCGAAACCTTCGGAGGCGATCCGGAGCGCCTGCTGTGGATCCGTCCACGCACCCTCAAGGAAGCCCTCACCAGCACCGAGGCGGTGCTCGACGGCGCCTTTCCGCTGGCCGTTCTCGACCTCGGCGAGCCACCGGTGCCCGGCGGCCGGGGTAGCGAAGCCTTCTGGGTACGCCTCGCCCGCAGCGCCCAGCGGCAAAAGAGCGCGCTGCTCATCGCCAGCCCCTACCGGGCGAGCGGCACCGCCGCCGCCACGGTGCTGTCGGCCCACGGCGGACGCGGCATCTGGCGGCCGCTCTTGACCGGCCTCGGATCGCGCCTGGTGGTCGACAAGGGCGACGCCCACAATGCCCCCCAGAACCACTGGCAGAGACTCGCCCTGAGCGTCACGGAACAACCCCTGGCGGAGACACCGCCGCCGCGAGAAGAACCTCCCGCCGGTCCGCGCCGGCAAAAAGGCGGCACCTCCTCGTGGCGTCCTCCTCGTCATCCTCCCCGACAAGTGGGTGGCACCTCCCGGCGCCCCTCCCGCCCCTCCCGCCCCTCCCAGGGTGGCTCTCTGCGCCTGGCGGCCGGGGGCTGAAACCGCCGGTGAGCGCCCCCTGGATCGCCTGCCTCGACGTTCCGCTCTTCCCCCTCGCCGCCCGCTTGCGGGCCGAGCCGGAGCTGCGCGACGAAGCCGTCGCGGTGCTCGAGGGCAACGGCGACCGGGCCCGCGTCATCGCCGCCACCCGCCGGGCCCGGCGGGCGCGCATCCTCCCCGGGCTCACCCTTCCCCAGGCCCGGGCACGGCTACCCAAGCTGATCGCCCGGGGGCGCGATCCGGAGTGCGAGCGAGCCGCCCGGGAAGCTCTGCTGGAGGCCGCCGAGGGCCTATCGCCGGCGATCGAAGAAGAGAGGGAAGGGCGGGTGTACCTGGACGTCTCCGGCCTCGACCGGCTGTTCTCCGACGATGCCGGCGGCGAGCGCTTAGGTGCCGCCCTCATCCAGGCTGCCGAAGCGGTGGGCCTGCCGGCGCGGGTGGGGATTGCCGCCAGCAAGCTCGCCGCCCGGGTGGCCGCCGCCTCCGGCCCGGAACCCACCGTCGTGCCGCGCGGCCGGGAAGCGGCCTTCCTCGCCCCCCTTCCCCTCGACCGGCTGGCGCCGGAGGTCGCCCTGGCGGAGGCCCTCGAACGCTGGGGCATCCGCTCCATAGGAGAGCTGGCGCGGCTGCCGGTGGCGGAGGTCCGCAGCCGCCTCGGCGCCGCCGCCGGCCACCTCCACGCCGTCGCCCGGGGGCGCGATCCGCACCCCCTCGTGCCGCGCCAGCCGCCGCCGAGCTTTCGCGAGGGGCTGACCCTCGAATGGCCGCTGGTCGCCCTGGAGCCGTTTCTGTTCGTCGGCCGGGCGGCCTTGGAGCGCCTCGCCGAGCGCCTCGCCGAGCGCGGCTTCGCCTGCCGGCGGCTGGAACTGTCTCTCGTCCTCGAACCGGACGGCCACGACGAACGCGCCTTCGACCTGCCGGCGCCCACCCGGGATCCCAAAACCCTGCTCACCCTGCTGCGCCTGTCGCTGGAAGAGAAACCGCCCGGGGCGCCGGTGCAGTCCTTCGCCCTCATCGCCGCCCCGGATCGACCGCGGGAAGCGCAGCTCACCCTGTTCGGACCGGAAGCCCTCTCCCCGGACCGCCTCGCCGCCACCCTGGCGCGCCTCTTCGCGCTCTTGGGAACGGACCGCGTCGGCACCCCGCGCATCGCCGACCGTCACCGCCCGGAAGCCTGTGCTTTGAGCCCCTACGAGCCACCACCGCCGCCGCGCGAGATCCGTCCGCCGAAAAACGGCATGGGGCTGATGGGCCTCCGCGCTCTGCGCCCGCCGCAGCCGCTGGAAGTGCTCCTCGGCGACGGCGGCATCCCCCTCGAAGTGCAACCGGCGCCCGCCTCCGACAGGGCCGAGCAGGACAACCCCCGCCCTCGCCTGCAGGGCTCCGTCCGCGTCGCCGCCGGTCCCTGGCACCTGGAAGAAGGCTGGTGGACCGAAGAGCCCATCGAACGCGACTACTGGGATCTGGAGTTGGACCGCGGCGGCATCTACCGGGTGTACCGGGAGCGCGCCGGGGAGGGGTGGTTTTTGGACGGGGTATATGACTAGGGGAGAAACGCGCCGAACTCAAGACCGCGTCGAGTCGAAGCCGAGCGCAAAGAGAAGGGCCTGACGCACTCTGGCGAGTTTCGTACCCGGAAGATGAGTGATCAGCGCCCCGAGCTGGCCGCGCGCCACCGTCTGCACGTGATCCAGGTTGGCCACACAGTCGCGCGGCAACCCATCCTCGGGGCCCAGCGGAACTTCCGTCGGGATATCGCGGATGGTGGAGGTGATGGGAGCTACGGTCACCTGGCCCAGAAACTCCAGCGCCGAATCGCGGGTCAGAATCAGCACCGGACGCCGCTTGTCCGACCGGCGAAACTTGAACCACCGCACCTCGCCCCGCTGGATCATTCGACCCAGACCTGTTCTTCCTCCCAACCATCGAATTCGCCCTTTACCACCGGGTGCCTTTCGTAACCCAGGCGATGACGCCGCTCCAACCGCTCACGCTCAATGGCCAGCAGCGCTTCCCTGAGCGCCGCCCGAGTAAATCCCGAACGGCTGGTTCCCAGCTTTTCAACGGCGCGGTCGACTTCTTGGACCAACTCTTCATCCAGAGTGATCTGAACGGTTCTCATCTAGCGCTAGATCCTCTCTTGGCTTTCACCTGAACCCTCATGCTGATAGCCATTGCAATACACAGAGGAATGTGGAGGCGGGCACATGCTGCGGCTCTGTGATCCGACAACGACCCAGATTCGACACCGAGCCGCGGCCTTGTCCTCACCACAACCCTTGCCGGCAGGAGTTCCGGGGCTGCTAGGCTGGTCCCATCATGCCGCGCCCTTTTCTCACCGCCCGCTGGGAAGACCTCGTCCTCCTCAACTATTCCTGCCCGCCGGAGTTGCTGGAGCCGTGGGTGCCGAAGGGGACGGTGCTCGACCCCTGGCGAGGGACGCACTACATCAGTCTGGTGGCCTTCCTGTTTCTGGATACTCGTCTGCGGGGCTTCCGGATTCCGCTGCACCAGAACTTCGAAGAGATCAATCTGCGCTTCTACGTGCGGCGGGAGATGGCGGACGAAGAGGACCGCCGTGGGGTGGTGTTTCTGCGCGAGTTGGTGCCCCGCCGGGCGATCGCGGCGGTGGCGCGCTGGGTCTACAACGAGCCCTACCGCCGGGTGCCGATGGTCCACAAGGTCGACATCGATCCGCAGACCGGCGGCAAGGCGCGCTACCAGTGGAAGCAAAGACGGAGCTACTTCACTATCACGGCGGAGGTCGAAGGCCCCGCTGAGGAACTGCGAGACGACAGTGAGGAGCAGTTCATCACCGAGCACTACTGGGGCTACACCCGCCAGCGCGACGGCGGTACGTTGGAGTACCAGGTGGAGCATCCGTCGTGGAAGGTCTGGTCGGCGAAGGAGTCCGAGTTCCACGGCCCTGGCCACGAGACCTACGGCGTGTCCTTCGGCGAGATCCTCGCCTCACCGCCGGCCTCGACCTTCGTCGCCGTCGGCAGCGAGGTCGCCGTCTACCCCGGCGCGCGCCTGGACATCTGAGGCCTGAAGTCGATCAGTCCGCTCGAAACGATGTGAGGGTGAAACGCGGAGTAGCCGTGTTTCGTGAGACGCCCGGCCGCGCGTCTCGATCCTCCAACTAGTACTCCTCATCTTGAAGGATGCTTGCCAACTATCGCTAGCGATAATAGTATGAACCGATAGAAATGAACGGAACAGATCGAAGAGCAGATCACCAGTCGACGTCCCGTGAAGATCCTGTGGAGGCTCCGCGCGATCGGAAGCCCGCAAACTTCTCCCGACGGTCCCCCATCTACCAAGGCATGGTACGAGGCATGCTGCCTTTCTACGTGCTCACCTTGCTGCGTGAGGCTCCCCGCTACGGGACGGAGCTTATGCGCTTGATTGAATCTGCGACGGGCGGAACCTGGAAGCCGAGCCCCGGATCCCTCTACCCGCTGCTGAAGCGGCTCGAGGACGAGGGCCTCGTAGAGGGTCGCCTGCGTCGTAGCCACGCAGCACCACAGCGGGTCTACCGGATCTCGAAGCAGGGGCTCAGCGGCATGCCAGACATGCAGCGCCAGCTCGTTGAGGATCTGCGAACAGCGCGTGACCTGATCGGTCAGCACATTCGCTGGTTCGAGAAAGCTGTCGAGCACAGGACCGAGGCCGCTTCGTCGAATCGACGCGACCATCTCGATCCATGACGGACTGCGCCCGCACTGCATGGGAAACACCGTGAGCCGAATCAACCTCGATCGCCTTCGTTTGGATCCGAAACAGCGACAGCTCGCCAGAGGAAGCTCGCGATGGCTCATCGTCGTCGCGAGCTTCCTCCTTGCTGGCGGAGCGTTCTTGCTCTGGCTGCGGGTTTGGGTTGCCGTAGAGAGCGATGCGAGTACCGAGAGCACCATGCTGGCCAGACAGACGTCCACCCTACCCGAGCCGCGCAAGGCAGGGGGTGCGGTGGTAGCCGGCGGGTTCTTGGAGGCAAAGCGGGGCGCCGTCATTTACCCAGGTCGCGACGGCGTCGTGGCGGCAGTGTATGTGGAGCCAGGCCAGCAGGTTAGCAAAGACGAACTTCTCCTGGAATTGGTCGCCGAGACCGCGGTGGCCGATCTTGCCGCCGCGAACGCTGAAGTTCGGAACGCGGAGGCGCGACATGCGCTGGTGGTGGCCGGTTCGAGCGAGGAAGAGGTGCAGCGGGCCAGAGCGCGATCGAATGCAGCGCAGGCAGAATGGCAGGAAAAACAGGCTGAACACAGTCGTATCCGAAAGCTCGCGGAGCTACAGATCGAGTCGGGTGCAGTTCTCGAAGGAGCAGAGCGCCAGGAGCAAGCGGCCAGAGCGCGACTCGACGAAGCGCTCGCCCAAGAGCAGATAGTGCGCTTGGGAAGCAGGGACGAAGAGTTGCTCTTGGCCGCGGCTGGAGTGGAGAAAGCAAAGGCCGCTGTCCAGCGCGCGGAAGCGCTTCTAGACCTGTCTCAACTTCGAGCGCCGTTCGATGCCACCGTAGTCCGGATCGACCTCGAGCCCGGTGAGGTAGTGACCAGGATGAGTTCCCCTTACGGTCAGCCAGGAATCGAGATCGCCGACGTCTCCGAGCTGTGGGCCCGCTTGGATGTACCCGAGAATCGGATCACGTCGGTGACCCTTGGGGCGCCGGCGACGGTGGTGGTGCAGGCCCTCGGGCTTGCGAGACTCGAGGCAGAGGTTGTCGAAATCGCGCCCGTAGCAGACCGGCAGTCCAACACCGTTTCGGTGGCCGTTCGCATTTTCGATCCACCCGACCAGATCCGACCCAACATGAGCGCCCGGGTGACGATCCAATCCGAGAAGGAACGATCATGAACCAAACTGTAGGCTCCCCGATCGTGCGAGCGACGGAGCTGGTCAAGGTGTACGGTAAGAACGAACGGGAGATTCGACCCCTGGACCGGCTGAACCTGCTCGTCCCGGAGGGAGAGTTCCTGGCACTGATGGGACCTAGCGGCTCCGGCAAGTCCACACTGCTCCACATCCTCGGTGGGCTCGACCTGCCGGACGAAGGTCGGTGTCAGGTGAGGGGAGTCGATCTCACCGCGCTGTCCGAACGGGAGCTGTCTGATTTTCGCGCTTCCCATGTCGGATTCGTGTTTCAATCCTTCAACCTCTTGCCGGTGTTTAGTACGAGGGAGAACGTAGCCCTGCCCCTTCGGCGGATGTCGCTAAATCGCAGGCGCCGTCGAGAGCAGGTCGACGCGGCATTGGACCTCATGGGGCTCACCGACCGCGCCAACCACATGCCGTCGCAGCTTTCCGGAGGGCAAGAACAGCGTGTCGCCATCGCCCGCGCCCTCGTGATCGATCCTCAGATCATCATCGCCGACGAGCCGACCGGAGACCTCGACGAGACCGCCGGCTGGGAGATCGTCGAAATCCTCCGAGCGCTTTCTCGCGAACATGGCAAGACCATCGTGATGGTCACTCACGACCGCGCCGTCGCCTCGTGCGCGGATCGCATCCTCTACTTCGGCCATGGGCGGCTGCACGAATCCGAGCCGCAGGTGTCAGCCGGGCGGCAGAGAACGGCGTGATCCTACACCTGCTGCCCTTGATGGTTTCCAATCTGTGGCGCAACAAGCGCCGCTCCATCCTCACCGTCCTGGGAACCGCGGTAGCGGTTCTGGTATTCGGCTCCCTCAGCGCTGCCATCGATACGCTCATGATGGGTGCGAGGCAAACCGGTGCCGACGAGACTCTGAGTGTTCGTCGCGCCGGGCGTGCCAACGCGCTTGCCAGTCGGCTACCCGAGAGTCATGAGGAGCGCGTGGCCGATGTCCGCGGCGTGTCGGCGGCCACCGGAGTCTTCTCTGAACTCGCAATTATCGGTGAGGAGAGCGTGCACGTCTTCCTGCGCGGCGTCGAACCCAAGGCCTATCGGAACGTCCAGCCACTCCAGGTGGACGCTGCCGAATGGCAGTCATTCGCCGACGACCGTCGCTCCGCCATGGTCGGCCACCGCCTGCTGGAGAAGATGGGATGGGAAGTGAGCGACGAGGTGGAGCTGTCCAAGACAGGGCTGAACGTTCGAATTGCTGGAACGATCCCACCCCAGGGTCTCGACCTGGAGAGCCATCTGCTCCTGCATCGAGACTACCTTCAGGTACTCCGCAACCTCGAAGGCCAGATCACCTTCGTCTTGGTGGCGCTGGAGCAAGGCTCACCAGAGGATCTGGCGGCGCGAATCGACGAGGAGCTGTCGACCGTTCCGGTGCCCACCAAGACGACGACCTCCGCAAAATTCGCCGAAGCGGTCGTCGAAGAATTCATGGGCTTCACCGAGTACCTGCGGTTGATGGCGATCATCACCGTGCTGGTCACCACCCTCGGAGCCGCGAACACGGTCGCGATGAGCGTGCGGGAGCGCATCCGGGACTTCGGTGTGCTGAAGGCTGTGGGATACAGACCCGGCGAGATCGTGACGTTAGTCGTGGGGGAATCGCTACTGCTCGCCGCGGCCGGTGGCCTCTTGGGTTTAGGGCTGACCGCCTGGATGCTCAATAGCCGGACCGCCCAGCTCGAGGGCTTCACCTGGACGGCCTCGACGATCACCCTCGCCGCTCTCATGGCCCTCATCATAGGCCTGGGAGGTGGGCTCGTTCCCGCCATTCGCGCGGCGCGCCTTCGCCCGGTGGAGGCTCTACGCGTCATCGATTGATCTGGAGCCGCTGCGATGATCCCGATCGAGTACATCCTCCGAAGCATTCGCCGACGCGAGGTCCGCGCGTTGATGACCGTGGCCGGAGTGGCGCTCGCCATCGGCATCCATACCGTGATGGGTGCCGTCACGACCACGATGGTCTCGGGTTTCCGGCAAACCGGTGCCGCCGACGAGATCGTCGTTCTCCAAGCGGGCGCATTGACGGCCGATTTCTCGAACGTCTCGCGGTCGGCGATGGTCTACACGGAGACCCTGGACGGCGTGGCAGCGGAGGGCAACGTTCCTCTGGTCTCCCCAGAGCTGCGACTTGGCTGCGTGCTCTCTAGCGGGACGGACGGCGAGGAGACCAACGTGGAGGTGCGCGGCGTCCAGGCGAGCAGGGTTGAGGTGTACAGCCAAGTCGAGTTGGCGAAGGGAGCCTGGCCGGCGGCGGGTTTCAAGGCCAGCATCGGCCGCCCATTGGCTCAGAAATTCGATCTCGAAGTCGGATCTACCCTCCGCTTCGAAGGGGCGGAGTGGCAGATCGTGGGAATCATGGACAGTGGAGGCTGCGTCTACGATCAAGAGATTTGGGTCCATCTGGACGACCTTGCGGCGGCGGCCCAGCGTCGCGACATCTCCGGCTTCACCCTTCGCGCCACCGGCGAATCCGAGGCGCAAGCGATCATCGAGGAGATCAACGAAAACCGACGGTTCCCCCTGCGCGCCCAGCCGGCCCCGACTTTCTACGCACGAGCCGGAGCAACGTCGGCAGCGGTCGGCGGAGTCGGGAGCTTCCTGGCCCTCATCATCGCCATCGGCGCCATCTTCGGCGGCATGAACACCATGTTTACGAATGTCGCGGCCCGCCGGCGCGAGATCGGCCTCCTACGCGCAATGGGCTACCGGCGCTGGAATGTGCTTCTTGCGGTCCTCGTCGAATCGAGTATTCTCTGTGGCACCGGCGGGCTGATCGGCATCGTGTTGGGCTTGGGCCTGGCGCGAATCCCTTTCGAGCTGCCGTACCTGGCCCACTCCGCTGTGCGCGTGCAGCCGGGGCATGTGGTGCAGTCCCTAACGATGGCGTTGTTGATCGGTGTGCTCGGCGGTGTGCTCCCGGCCCTCCACGCTGCACGCCAGAGAGTCGTCGACGATCTTCTAGCCCGCCCCGGCGCCTGAACCCCGAGTCTTGTGTCGATCGCGGAAGCAGTGACGGACTGACGGTAGCTGCGCGAAACGACAACCTAGTTTTCGGCACGCCGGGCAGCGTGGTTCGGCCGCGTGAGGAGGGCCGAGATCCGGCGGATCTGCTGCCCCGAAATGGGGCTCTACGCACCGACTCGACGCCGCTAGGATTTCGGCGACTCGAGAGTTCGGTTTGGAATCTTTCGGGCCTCGACTTCGTATACCCTTTGAGAGCACCTGAGCGTTGCCGCAGAGTCTCGGCCTCAGGCCCTTTCCCCAGTCCATGACATCTGAAGATCGACCTGGAGAGAGATCCATGTACCAATCCTCGCAGAACCGCCGCATCCAGCGGCTCCTCTTGCCCGGCGCCGTCCTGCTCGTCGCCAGCTTCATCGCCTTGCCGGCCCTGGGACAGCTCGGTCCGCGCACCCTCGGCAACCAGAATCTGGATACCGCCGCCATCGGCGACCAGTTGAGCATCAGCGCCGCGGACAAGACCACCCAGAAAATGGACCTGGTGCGCGATCTGTCGTACCTGGAGCCGGCCAAGTGGAAGTCGTCGTCGGTCACCTGGCTGCACTTCGAGAAAGCCGAGGACGGCTCCGTCGCGGTCACCGAGATGGGCCCGGGCGTGGTCGGCGGAGTGTCCGCCTCGGGCAAGTGGAATGTCGAAGCGATGGAAGACGGCGGCTGGAAAGCCGTGCCTAAGAAGAAGAGCGGCAAGCTGGATCTCTACCTGGAGACCAAGTTCCGGGGCGAGGATTTCAAGGTCGGCGCGGTGATCCCCAAGTTCGACGACGAGGCCTACGGCGCCGTCTACCGGGGCACCGACTTCCTCTTCTTCGTCACCCAGAAGAAGCACCCGGACAGCTAGCAGATTGCTGAAAGAGCGCTTCGCGCATTTTTTCGGCACGCCTGCTGGCTCTTCAATTTCAGGGGGGCTTAGGCGCCCCCTAACTCACTCCTGCAAGTTGATGGAGCCAAGCGCCACCGCTTCGGCCACGCGGATGCCGTCCACCGCCGCCGACAGGATACCGCCGGCGTAACCGGCCCCTTCGCCGGCCGGGTAGAGGCCGGCGGTGTTGACGCTCTGGAAGTCGTCCCCGCGCCGGATGCGGAGCGGCGACGAGGTGCGCGATTCGATGCCGGTGAGCACCGCGTCGTCCATGGCAAAGCCCGGCAGCTTCCGGTCGAAGGCCGGGATCGCCTGCCGGATGGCGGCGATGGCGTAGTCCGGCAGGCTGGTGGATAGATTTCCCCAGCGCACTCCGGGCGTGTACGACGGCAAGACGGAGCCGACGGCCTCGGAAGGCCGCCCGGCGAGGAAATCCCCCAACCGCTGTGCCGGCGCCCGGTAGGTGCCGCCCCCGAGTTCAAAGGCCCGCGCTTCCCAGCGCCGCTGAAATTCGATGCCCGCCAGCGGATCGCCGGGATAGTCCCGCGGCGTGATGCCGACGACGATGCCGGCGTTGGCGTTGCGCTCGCTGCGGTCGTACTGGCTCATGCCGTTGGTCACCACCCGACCCGCTTCCGACGTCGCCGCCACCACCGTGCCGCCGGGGCACATGCAAAAGCTGTAGACGGAGCGCCCGTCGCCGGTCTTCTCTTGGTGATGCACCAACTTGTAGTCGGCGGCCCCGAGGATCGGATGCCCCGCCTGGCGACCGAAGCGGCGCCGATCGATCAGCGCCTGCGGATGCTCGACGCGAAAGCCGATGGAAAACGGCTTGGCCTCCAACAAGACCCCGCGATCGCGCAGCATGAAAAAGGTGTCCCGGGCGCTGTGCCCCACGGCGAGAACCACCTGGTCCGCCGCCAGCCGCTCGCCGTTTGCGAGGTAGACGGCCCGGATGCGGCGGTCGTCATCCACCTCTTCGATCTCCAGATCCTCCACCCGCCTCCGGAAGCGAATCTCCCCGCCCAAGCGCTCGATCTTGGCCCGTATCGCCTCGACCATCTTGACCAGCCGGAAGGTGCCGATGTGCGGCTTGTTGACGAACAGGATCTCTTCCGGGGCACCGGCTGCGACGAATTCCGTCAACACCTTGCGGCCGCGGAAGGCCGGGTCCTTGATCCGGCTGTAGAGCTTGCCGTCGGAGAAGGTGCCTGCGCCGCCTTCGCCGAACTGGGCGTTCGATTCGGGATCGAGCTTTCCCCGGCGCCACAAGGCGAAGGTGTCCACGGTGCGCTCACGCACTTTCTTACCGCGCTCGAGGACGATCGGCCGGAAGCCCATCTCCGCCAAGATCAGGGCGGCGAACAGGCCGCACGGCCCCATGCCGATCACCACCGGCCGCGCTTGGAGGTTCTTTGGCGCCCGGGCCACCGGGCGATAACGGCTGTCCGGCGACTCGCTCACTCGCCGATCGCCGGCGAAGCGCCCCAGCAGCTCCGCGTCGCGGGTGGTCGCCACATCGACGGCATAGTCCAGAGCGATCCGGCCGCGTCGGCGCGGGTCCGGGCTGCGGCGCGCCAGGGTGTAGCTGGCCAGCTCCTCCGGCGAGATGCCGAGGGTGTCTAACACTATTGTGCGGAGATCTTCCTCGGAATGCTCCAAGGGCAGGGTGAGACCGGTCAATCGCAGCATAGGCGTGCATCGTACCCTCACCGGGGCAAGCCGACCATGCCTCAGGAAAACGGCGGGACCGGCCGCACCGGCCCCGCCATCGGGTCACCGAATCTTCACGGACAAGACAAGGTGAAGGCCCAGGCGGTATCCGCGGTTCCCGCGCAGTTGGGTATGACTTCGACCGTCATCTGGGTCGAGGTCCCCGAGAAGGGAATGGCGCAGTCGCAAGCACCGCCGCTGCAACAGCATTGGCTGTCACAGCCGAAAGTGGGTTCCGTCGACAAGCACAGGGTGTCGAAGATCGTCTGCCCCTCGTACTTCACGAGCATCCGATCCGGAACGGTGAAGGTGTTGATACCGAAAATGGTAGTCCCGGAGTTCGAACCGAGTTCGACCACATGTGTTTCCGGCATGTTGCCGCCGGCATTCACCACCTGCTGGCACAGTACGGAGTTGGGGGTCGGCGCCGGCTCGGGTTCCGGCTCCGGCTCGGGATCCGACCACTTGATCTGGAACTCGATATCCAGGCAGGTGCTCTGTCCACTGGCATAGGCGGAGTGCGGAGGGATGCTGAGGTCCTTCGCCACCGCGTCCATCAAATAGCTGCGCGGAAAGATCTCGAGCGAGTAGACGTCACCGTCTTGGACCGATGGGAAGGCCATGCCGAGGGTCTTCGTGCCCAGGAAGGGAACGGACTCACCTCCACCGACGGTGTTTGCCGACCCGCCGCAACCGGGCCCGCTGTGCAGCAGAAACTTCGTAAAGCGGTTCGGCACGTCGCCGGCCTGATGGCCCACATCGACGAACATCCAGGGCTTGATCTTGAGGCTTGCCGGAACGTTGGGGTCGGCGCCGTTTTCGCCGAAATGCGCATCGAAACGGAATCGCCGGGTGCCGCTCGACAGCACCGTCTTGGTGGCCGTGGAATCCGCGGCATTCACGTCCAGCACGGTCGGCGGAACGACGTCGGCCATGAACACTTTGAAGCGAGTATCTTGCGTGTCCAACGTCTTCCAAAGGCGCAGGCCGACCTCGACCTCCATCGCCGGCGTCGACATATGGGGACTCACCACGTAGGGGTAGATCTGGATCACCGACCCCAGGGTATTGCCGCCGTAGCCAAGGCACTTGCGGGCGATCTCCGCCGAGGGCTGGTTGGGATTGCCAAGGGACGCAACTTTGACCCATTTCGCGCAGCCGCCCTTGGTGTCGAGGGAACGGGCATCGGACGAAAGCGCTTTTTCGTCCCAGAAGGTGATCACTTTGACCACGTAGCCCTCCGCTCCAGGCACCTCCTGCCAGGCCACCGTAACGGTTTCCGACTCCGGCTTGTCCTGGTACAGGTCGAGGTCGAAAACCGGCGCCGCGGTGTGGATTCCGGCGTAGGTCCCGAGGTTGTCGAGGCGGTTGCGCGCCGGGTCTTTGAAGATCCCCACCACCGGAGCAAACTTGCTGAAGCCGTCCGTTCGGAAGGTTTCCTTCTTCGAGGTGGCGCCCTGTTCGCCAAGGGCGGAACCGTCCACCGTCGCGGCCCAGCCCACCTCCGGGCCCCAAACATAGAGCCGATATTCGTGGAGCCAGGGAGTGTGGGGATTGGTGGGCGAATAAAAGCCCTTCTGAGGCGCCTCCGGTTCCCAGCGAGGGGGAATCGGCACCGTCAGACTGCCGGATGGATTGTGCTCGTTGGCGGCAAAACAAACGTTGCGCACGGACCAGGTACCGTAGGGGTCGATGTCCGGTTCGAACTTCGCCGGATCGGTGCAGTACTTGTCGAGGCCGTCCGTGTTGATCGGGTTCTTGAGGCCGATTTCGACCCGCACCTCCTGAGCGAAGGGGGGAGCGTCGTAGTTGAAGGTCAGGGTCCACGGGTCGACGACGGCGCCCGCCACCGGCGCCTGTGCGGTCACCGCCGGCAGGTCGGTACTGAAATGGCTGGACGGGGACCACTCACTGTAGATCACGTTGTTCGAGCCATCGACGGTCTGGGCGCGCACCCGCCAGCACAGGGTGCTCGAAACCGGCAGATGGAAGGTGTGCGTCACCGGGTCCCCGGGAGCGGGATTCCCGACCGCCGGCATGCCGGGCTGATCGATCAGCAGCGTGCTCGGCTCCGGGCAACCGGCGCCTGAGGTCTCCCATATCTGCACCTCGTACTGAGCGTCCTCCTCGTGCTCCCAAGAGAAGTCCAATCCCCAGGGATACCAGAGCCCCGTTCGGGTATCCGCCGGTCCCATCGGGCCGATGGGCGTGGGGGCCTCGAGATCGGCGGTGAAGGTATGGAGGTCGCGCCAGCTCTTGGTCTCGCCAAAGGCGTTCGGAAAGCCGCTGCGTACGCGCCAGTAGTAGGTCACGTCCTTTTGCGCATCGCCGAACTCATAGAGCGCCTGGGTGACCCCGTTGGTGGTTTCCGTTTGGGCCGTCTGGCCACTCGCCACGATCGTCTGCATATCGGGAGTGGTAGAGATCTCGACATCCCACACCCCCACGTCGTTCCCCACCAGCCAACGCAACGTCACCACCCCGGCGGGCACATCCACCACTCCGTTTTCCGGGTAGATGACGTCGCCGGAGAACGGTTGCGGTTCCACCCCGGCGCCGTACCAGGCGTCGTGCGTCGAGCGGTGTTCCGGCGTATAGCTGCCGTAGAGCAAGCTGGCTTGCAGCAGGCTACCGGCGGCCGATTGCGAAAAGGTGGCACTGTTGGGAAGGTTCATCTGGTTCTGCACCGCGATCCTTCCCGCCTTGAGCAGTCCGATTCCCTGGACGTTGACCACCGGATGGGTCGGGATCCCGTCGATGGTGACGAGACCGCTCTGCTCGCCCTGGGCCAGGAGATAGAACCAAAAGTTCTGAACTCCCGAATTGGTGTGAACCTCGACCATCGTGTCGTTGCCCACATACCAGTTCTGACCTTGGTAGGTATCGGGATGCCCCACCACCTTGGGGGTGCCCATGGAGCGGACGAAGTTGCCCGACTGTTCCGCAATCGTCCAGTTCGAGGTCGAGGAGACCGCGTCTTCGAGCAGCCGGCCCAAAATGTCCGAGAACGACTCGTTCAAAGCTCCGGATTCGCCGGCATAGATGAGGTTCGAAGTCGCCGCGGTCATCAGATGAGCGATCTCGTGACCGATCACGTCCACGGTGGCGAAAGAGTTGCCGGTCGCGGTGCGATTTCCATAGCAAATGGAGCTGTTGCTGGGACTGGCCGAAGCGTTGTCCGGCTCGTTGCCGCAGTTCGCGTAGGACGTCAGCGTGCCGGGGAGATGCAGAGTCAGGTCGTAGAGGTGGATGGTCTTCAGATAATCGAGAAACTCCTGTGTCGCCCAGTGGATCTCCAGCGGAACACCGTGCTCCGGAGCGCCGAAGGTGTGGACCAAGCTGGTGACCTCGTTGGAATTCCACTGAGGATTGCCGGTGGCGTAAGCCATTTCTCGAGTGTCCATGTCGAGCTGTGGTGTCGTCAGCGAGTAGGGAAAGGGGTTTGCGCTATTGAAATCGACTTCAAACTGTTTGTACCCGGAGTAGTAGGTGTGGCCGTCGCCAAAGGCCGGCCGCGCCGCCCGGATAAGCTGCACCAACTCGCCGGAATCGGCACGCACCATCGCCTCCATGCCTCCGAAGATTTCCGGCAGATCGAGAAAGACCCGATAGACGAGAGCCATGCTCTCCGGGTCGTAGGTCGAATCCGTCGACAGGACGAAGAGTTCCGGTTCCGGTGGGGTGATCAGATCTGCCACTTCCACCGGTTCCACCAGCTCGTCATGGAGCCCATCCAGGGCGAAGGCGACCGCCTCCTCGGCGGCGATCGACGGGACGGGATCGATCCCCCAGACGTCGCTCACGCGTCCGACGGCGGCGTGGACGGAGCCCTCGGACTCCCACAGAACCAATTGCGCACCGACGACGGGTACTCCCTGGTGAAGCTGCTGGAAACGAACCATCTCGCCCTGACGGCCGATCTCGATCCAGTGCGCTTCGTCACTGATATCGAGCTGATCGGCCAACAGACCGACCAGATCTTGCGATGAGAGGCGGGTCGCGCGATCGATCCGGAAAGAAAGAGCGCCGTGATCGTCGGGGGTGTAGCGCAGCGTATGGAGGCCTTCGATCTCGAGCTGCGGCGAGAATTCAGCGCCCATCGTTCCGGTGGTCCAGAACAGGCAGGCGATCAACAGAAAGAGCAACGTCGTCTTGGTCATGGTTCACCTCGCGGAATCCAGAGAGTGGAGCGTCCCCATATCCACCGACCGCCGATCGGCCAGCGGACACGGGGCTCGCGGAGCGGTGCGGCAAACACACCGGTTCCGACTCCCCTAGACGAGAAAAGGAGGAAAAACCTGCCAACGAATCTGTGCGGAGTGATTCGGGGCGGACCGATCTCAGTCGCCGCGCGGGGTCCCTACGACCCGAAGCCGCGCGGCCAGGTGATGCAGCCGTCGAAGGCGATACGGCGAAAACCGCCAGACTCTCCGGAGTCGGCCCAATCCATCTCCGTCAACACCAGGCCGCCGCGACCGAAGGCGGAAATCCGCTCGACCTCCTCGGCCGTCGGTGGGTTGCCGTTGACCCCGATGGTGCGGCCGACTTCCGGCGAGAAGAGAAAGAAGCGCTGGCGCTGCGGCGCATTCACCCGACCGTCCTTCGGCTGACCGTCAACCACGAAGTGCGACGCCTCGATCCGCCGTGGGCTGGGTCCCCGCAAGGGCGGAGTCCAGCGCGCCAGGTCGCGCTCCGCCTCCGGGCGAGACGATCGGGCGTCGGGCGGAGCCGTCGAGGAGGGATCGAGCACCCGAATCTCCCAGCCGCGCCCGGCGCCCCCGGGGTCGGTAGCCAACGGCTCCAGAGCGACTTCCCAGCCCGGGCCGAAGGTCGCGCGGTAGCCCTCGCCGGCCCGCAGAGAGCCGCTGAAGGCGAAGGCCTCCCTGTCCGCGGCGGGCTCGCACGGCAAGCTCGTCGATGCCGCCGCTAGCGGCTCCACGGCGGCTGTCGGACTGGACTCCGGCGGCGCGCTGATCGCCGGTTCGGTGCCCTGCGTCGGCTGCGGCGTCGGTTTCGCAACGGAGGGCGTCGAGTCGCGATGATCGATCTCGCGCTTCGGCTGGGTCCACCGCGCCCAGGCGAACACCAGGACGAAGCCGAGGGCCGCCGCCGCGGCGGTCTTCAGCATGCCGCGCGGCGACACAACGAAGGCCAGCACCACCGACAGCACCAGGCCGACGAAGCCTCCCAACATCACACCGCCGAGAAAGTCGGCGATCTGGGTCCAGCCGTCCGGCGAGCGATCCATGAATCGGGCGACGATCACTCCCCCCACGATCATGCCGAACAGGATCATGCAGGGGAACAGGGCGAGAATCGGCAGCACTTTTTTCTTCATAGCCGGGCAACTTTATCGCCCCCACGGCGCCTGAGGACACAGCGTGCCGGGACGGCTGCTAGGCTCGCTCACAAGGCATAGGTACTCCGAGACATCCTCCGAAGGAGCGTCCATGAGATACGAAACGGGCACCGTTCTCGGCCGCGGCGGCATGGGAGAGGTCTACAAGGTCTGGGATCCCCTGCTCGAACGCCACGTGGCTCTCAAGGTTCTGCGGTCCTACAGCGAAGAGGCCGCCGGCCGACTGCTACGGGAGGCGCGTGCCCAGGCACGGCTCGACCATCCGCACATCTGCCGGGTGTACGAAGTGGGAGCCAACCCGGAGAACCCCTACATCGCCATGCAGTGCATCGAGGGGCTGCCGCTCGACGAGGTCGCACCGCGCATGTCCCTCAAACAGCGGGTGCGGGCGATGGCGCAGGTGGCCGCGGCGGTGCACGAAGCCCATCGCACCGGCCTGATCCACCGCGATCTCAAACCCGGAAACATCCTGGTGGAGGAGACCCGCGAGAGCGGGCGCGACGCGACGTTCCATCCCTACGTGGTGGATTTCGGCTTGGTCCATCAGGTCGACGGCGCCACCCGCTGGACGGTGGATGGTGCGGTCCTCGGCACGCCGCCGTTCATGGCTCCGGAGCAGGCGGAGGGAGACAGCGCGCTGGTCGACCGGCGAAGCGACGTCTACGGCCTCGGCGCCACCCTCTACCAGGTGCTGACCGGACAACCGGTGTTCGAGGGCGGGCAGACGGACCTGCTGCTCAAGACCCTGCATCAGGAACCCACGGCTCTTCGCCGCCACCGATCGAACCTGCCGCGGGACCTGGAAGTCATCACCCTCAAGTGCCTGGAGAAGAACCCGGGCCGGCGCTACCCTTCGGCCCGCGCCCTGGCCGAGGAACTGCACTGCTTCCTCGACGGCGAGCCGATCGCCGCCCAGGCCCCCACCCTCGCTTATCACCTCGCCAAGAAGTTTCGCAAGCACCGCAACGTGGCGGCGGTGATCGCCCTGGCGGCCGGCGCCCTGGTGGCCCTCGGTTCTTACACCCTCTACGCCCGCTGGCAGTCGCTCCAGGAGGCGCAGGCGGCGCAACGATTCACCGCCGAGGTGAAGGATTTGGAATGGCTGATGAGGGCCTCGCACATGAGCCCCGCTCACGATATTCGCGCGGAGCGAGACCGCGTGCGGCAGCGGGTGGCGGAGCTGGAGGTGGAGGCGCAGACCACCGCGGCCGCCATCCGCGGACCTGCCCTCCACGCCATCGGCCGCGGCCACCTCGCCCTCGGCCGGATCGACGCCGCGCGGCCACCCCTCGATCAAGCCTGGAAGAGCGGCTATCGTCCGCCCGAAGCGGCCTTCGCCCTCGGCTTGGTCTACGGCCGTCAGTACGAACGGGCCGTACGGATCGCCCGCGGAATCGGCCACCGCGTCGCCCGTGAGACGGCGCTGGCCCAGGCGGCCGAGGAACTGCGCGACCCGGCGCTGGAGTTCCTCGCGGCGAGCCGCGGCAGCGCCGTCACCGTACCGGCCTACCTCGAAGGACTGATCGCCTTCTACGGCGACGACTCCCCCACCGCCGCGGCCGCCGCGGCGGCAGCTTTGGAAGAGGCGCCCTGGCTGTTCGAGGCAGCCATCCTGAGCGGTGATGTGAAGGCGACGGCCGGCGATGGGCTACGCATGTCCGGCCAACCGGAGGAGGCAGCGGCGGCCTTCGATCAGGCCGAGGGCGACTACCGGCGGGCGATGGAGATCGCTCCCAGCGCCAGCGACATCCACCTGCGGCTGTGCGACCTCGGAGGCAAGCGCATGGAGATGGAGGTCTACGGCCGCGGTGGCGATGTGGAGGCGGTGCAGTCGAGGGCCCTGGCGGACTGCCGTGCCGGCATTGCCGTTGAACCGGATCGGGCGCTTCTCGAAACCGGCATCGCGACCCTCTGGACCATCCGCGCGGAACAGCTCGCCGTGCGCGGCGAGGACCGCTCCGCGGCCTCTGCCCGGGCGGAACACCATGCGCGCCGGGCGGTGGAACTCGATCCCTCGGGTCCACGCGGCTGGCAGCGTCTGGCAGGCGTGTTCAACGACCGGGCCCTGCACCGCAGTCAGATCGGCGAAGATCCGCTGCCGGATCTCGATGCCGCCCTCGAAGCCACGCGCACCGGGATCGGTCTGGCCGACGATCCGACCCTGCTCCTCAACCACCAGGGCAACATCCTCAACCGGCGTGCCCTCGTCGAGATGGGCAGCGGGGCAGATCCCACGGCCTCCCTCGACCAAGCCATCGCCTCGCTGGAAGACGCTCTCGCCCGCGATCCGGACTACGGCTATGCCCTGAACAACCTCGGACGCTCCCACACTTTCCGCGCCCGCCATGAGAGTTCGCGCGGGCTCGATGCCCGGGACAGCCTGCGGGCGGCCGTCGATGCCTATGCGAGAGCCCTCGCCCTCAACCCGGAGAACGCCTATGCCCGCAACAATCTGGGCATCGCTCTGATGGATCTGGGCCAGGCGGCGATGGGCCGCGGAGAGGACCCCAGCGAGTCCTTCCGCCAGGCGGAAGAGGCCTTCGCCAGCAGCCTGGAAGTCCACCCCAACTACGCCTCGGCCTACAACAATCGGGGCCAGGCGAGCATGTATCAGGCGCGCTGGGAGGTGTCTCACGGCCGCGATCCCGAACTACAGCTCGACCGGGCCAACGAAGCGCTTCAAAACACCGTCCGCCTGAACGAACGGGCCTTTCAACCGCACGTCAACATGGGTCGCGTGGAGCAAGTCCGCGCCCGCTACGCCCTGCTCACCGGCGCCGACCCTTCGCCGGCGCTGGCAACGGCCCGCCGACGCTACGGCGCGGCCCTCGAACGCAATCCACGGTACGCCGCCGGCTTGGCGGAGCTGGCAAACATCTGGTGGCTGGAGGCAGACGCCCGCCGGCGCCTCGCTCAGGGAAGCGGCGAGGAAGCCCTCGCGAAGGCCATCGAGAGGGCCACCGAAGCGCTGGCGATCGACGGCGAATCGGTCACCGCTCGCCGAACCCTCGCGCAGGTGGCGCTCCACCGGGCCCGGCCGATGGGAGCCGACCCCGAGCGACGGGCTCATTTGCTCGCCGAGGCGGAACGCCGGCTCGAAGAGGCCCTGGCCATTCGACCGGCGGATGCCGAGACCAGCCTGGTGTACGCGGAGTTACGACAGCTTCAAGGATCCCTCGAGGACCAGGCATCGGTCCGGTGGGCCGATGGCCGGCGGACGCTGGACGAAGCGCTGGCGGTTCACCGCAATCATCCGGCACTACTGGCGGCCCGGGGCGAGCTGAAGCTGGCCTTGGCGAGGGTGACGGATCGCGCCACCCTCGCAGCAGAGGCCGAGAAGGACTTGCAGGAGGCCTACCGGCTCAACCCCCTGCTCGCCGTCCGCGATCCAGCTAGCGGCAAAGCTCCGCCAGCGTCGGTGGTAGCGAGCCATCGCTGAGAATCAGCATGTCGACGATCGGAAAGTCTTGGCCGGTCCGGGTCGACAGGATCACCTGGTAGGTCTGCCCCGCCTGGAGGGCAAAGGTGCTCGGCGGCTTCGACTGTCTAAAGTCGTAGAGGGACGCCAGTTTGAAGTCCTTGCCGCTGGTCGCCGGAAGCGCCACGGCGATCGTCGAACCGGCCGCTCCGGGAAGTTTGATCGTGGCATTCGCCCGCGCCGTAACCGATCCCGGCGTGCGATAGAGCACGTAGAGCTGATAGTTCGAAGAAGTGGCGGGCACCTGCATCTTGAAGGTGGCGCTGCTCTTCACGTCGGCCAAGCCCGGCCCCACCGCCTTGCCCCCCGAGGCTTCCGGAAAGGAAAGATTCCGCAACCCGCTCCGCGTGCCCGCCTCGGCTTCCGTGGCGAAGTGGTTGGGACTTCCCTGGAAGGGCCGGGTGACGTTGAAGAAATGCACGTCGCTGCCACCGGCGGTGGTCAATCGCAATTGCCGCGGGCCACACACCCCGGACGCCGAAAGAGACGCCGAAATGTTGGTGCGAGACGCCGTCGAACCCGCCAGGGGCGTAGCGTTGGTCACCACCTGCGGGATGGTCACGGCGGTTCCAGACGAGGCACCACCGACATCGCTGCCGAAGATCGACACGGTCACCGGGCCACCGGAGGGGTTGTCGATACTCCAGGGACTGACGAAGTCGATCTCCGGCTTCGGAGTCGGCGGTGGCGAAGCCGCGGCGCGCACCTCCAGAGTCATTTGCTGCTTGCGGGCCGTCTGGCAATGGACCGGCCCATTCGTTCCGGTGGGCTTCAGGCAAGGGGTGAGTTCCAGGGTGTGTATGCCGGGCTTGAACTGATCCGGATACACGTCCACCCAGCCATCCGTGCCGGTGGTGGCATTCCTCCTCACCCAATGCACACCCTCCTTTGGAGCCTTGGTCGGTCCGCTCAACCACCGCAGCTCGGCCTCGGCCCAGGCCGTTGCTTTGAGGGGTGTGGCGGGCAGCTTGATCTCGGCCAAGGTCATCGCCGACGGAATGTCGTCCTCGAGCACCGAGTGGAGTTGGGTGATCGTCGGCTGCGCCACCGGCCCGAAGAGCAAAACCGGGATCTCCACCTTGCCGAGAAAGCGAGTACCGCTCTGGAATCCTCCGTAGAACACCAGTCTCTCCACCTTGTCGTAAAGCTTCGGGTCGGCGCGCTTCCACCTCACATGCACCCGCACCTTGTCCCCCACCTGCGAAAGCCTCGGAGCGTTCAGCGCAGCGCCGGTGGCGGGATCGGTCGTCCAAATGTCGAAGTACTTCGGATCCCACTTCGGCTCGATGAATTCCAGAACATCCGCCGGACCGGAATACTGGGTCATCTCCAAATCCCAGGCGAGGGTTTCGCCGGGGTAGAGGCGGTCGCCGCCCGAGACGACGCTCTGCGCCGTCACCTGAGCGTCACGAATCGGCTTGTTGGTGGTCGTCACCTCCAACGCCAGCTCATAGAAGACGGCCCCGACCCGGTAGTCCCCGTTCAACGCCTGCACCGCCGCATCCGGATGATTCGAGGTGCAGACGGTGCAGGGCGTCCGGTCGTAGGGCAACGCCAGGATGACCGTCATCGGGTGGTCATTGCCGGCGAGTAGCTTGCGAAGGTCCGTCGCCGCGGTTCGCGATGAGCCATTGGCGGTATGCATCAAGCTGCCGAAGGTGAGGTCGTCGCCGTCGACTTTCACGGTGCGCGACCGGCCGCTCAAGGGCGACCAGGTCGCGGTCTTGATCCAGCCGTTGGAAACGGTCCGCAACTGCTGGTTATAGGGATGGGGCACGATGGTCGGCCAGTCGTGCACCTTGATCGCATAGCCATCCTTGAACATCCACGGCAGGGCACGGTGGGCAATGATTTCATCGGTCCGGATGGCCACCGATCCCGGCGGTTTGGCCAATTGCTGGTCAAAGCCGACCTGCACGTCGAGAATGGTCATGTCCGGCCCCGCGGCGCGGATCGCATCGAGCATCGGCTTCATACCCGGGAAAAAGACAAAGGCCCGCCGGGCCCTGCCATCGCCCTTGCCGGCGGCGATGTAATTCCAGAAAAGCTGGCACCCCTTGCCCGCCACGGCACAGCGGCTGGTCACACCGATCGCCGGGGCCCCGGCGTCACGGCGGCCAAAATTCGCCGGCGAATAGGCCGCGGTGAAATAGCGCCGCTGACGCGGGCCATCGATCATCACGAAGCGAAAGCTGGCAATGAGCGCGGCGGTCGTACTGCCGGTTCCCCAACCGGGGCCGAAGGTCGGCGCCTTCGGATAGTAGAAGTGGTGTACCAAACGCCCGGTCTGCAGCCAGTGGAAGGTATTGGAACGCCAGGTCTCCGGCGCCGAAGCGGCTTCCGCTTCTTCCTCCCGGCGCAAGGCATCCGCGTAGGTCTCCAACTCATGCTCCGTAGCGTCCGGCAGGCCGAAGAGAGCAATCACAAACTCATCATCGGGTTGACCGAAGTAAAGCGGGATCTCTTCAAAGGTCTCTCCCTCTGCCGCCCGAGTGTCCACCTCCTCGAGCAGAGCGGGATCGTTCACTTCGAAATCCGCCTCCAGCTCGAAGGAAGCAATTTGCTCCGGCGCCAGGGAGAAGGCCCACTCGGTGAAACGAAAGGACAGGTTCAACGTGCCACCACGCACCTCCGCCAAGAGGTCCATTCCCGGATAGAGGTCCGGATAGATGACGATGTTCTCGAACTCCTCAAAGCGCGAGCCCCAGGCTGGCGCCGCCTCCGCAATCGCGATCTCGGCACCGGAAAGGGTACGGGCATAGAGCACTCCCGGCCGCCAGCGAAGGGCGCCGCCTTTCAGCTCCACAGAGTCACCGGCCCCGAGTTGCTGCGGCAACCGCACCGAAAAGGAATTGGCATCGTTCTGCCAGCCGGCCTCTTCCACCAGCCGCGGATCGATCACCTCGAAGGTCCCACCGCTCTCGGACTGGTAGTGCAACGGCTCGAGTCCAATGTGTTGGGTCTTGGTGCCGTCGTGATTGTCGAAGGTCTTCATGTAAACGGTGCGCTCTGCGACCAGCTCTTCGCGCTCCTCTTCAGCGCCAAGGGCTCCAGCCGAACAGACCGCGCTCAACAGCGCGATCGCGACCAGCCATCGGGGACTGGGGAAATTCTTCGGATTCATGGACTCACCTCTCTTGGAGATATCGTGGATGTTAGGGGCGGCCTCTTCGCCGCATCACCTACCCCCAAAAGCAAGGTCGCTACCAAGTCCCTGGCACCTTGTGGAGGCGTCGGGAAGGGCCCTCGCTCATATCCCGCAAGCCACTGTATTGATTTCATTTACATGAATCTTGTCGTAGTCCTCGAGCACTGTGTTTTCATCCCATCGGCAGCCGAAGGGACGACGCATTCTCATTTTCGAGACGATCGTTTTCTCACCGGTGAGAGCGAACTGATAGGTTTCCTACGATGGCCTGGATCCTCTCCATCGATCTCGAAGGGCGACCTCTACGCCGGCCGCTGGCCGCCGAGACCACCGTAGTGGGCTCCGGACCGGGCTGCGATATTCAGATTTCCCATCCGAGCGTGTCGCGCCGGCACCTGCGATTGACCCAGCGGGACGGTTCCGTCGCAGCCGAGGATCTTGGTTCCAGCAATGGAAGCCGCGTCGGGGGTTCGAAGTTGCGGGCCCCGACCGCTCTGAAGGCCGGCCAGGTCTTGCAGTTGGGAAGTGTTGAAGTGCGCTTGGAGGAAGCGCCGGATGGGGATCTCGAAGCCGGCGTTCGACTAGCCTCGGAAGTCGGATCGCGGCCTACCCGAGAGGGCACCCACCAGAGCACCGCCGCGCTGGCTCCGGCCCAGGGTTTCTTGGTCGGAGAGATCCCTCCCTTGCTCGAGCGAATGGCCGGAGGCCTGGACCGCCTCGGAGCAGCCCAGGCGTTGGGAGCCGCCTTGTTTCGCTCCCTCTCCTGCCTCGCCGTCCGCATCGAAGAAAAAACCGCGGGCCTGTTGTTCGAAGGGCGCCGCGAGGCGACCTCGCCCCGCGCAGACACTCTGGAGATCGCGGCAGATCGGCAGGACGTCCGGGTGGCGGTGACCTTTTTCCAGTCGGGCGTCGCGCGGGCCTGCCAGGGGGTGGTGGAATGCGCCGCCAGCCTGCTCGCCCTGTCGGGCTCCCGAGACCAGCGGGGACTGAGCAGGACCGCGTCGCCCCGCAGCCAACCTCCCCCACTGCCGCCACCGGCCAGCCTCGACCGCCGAGTGCAGGAGATCTATGCCCAGGCTGCGCGGGTGGCACCGGGCAAGATCGGAGTGCTGATTCGGGGGGAATCGGGCACCGGCAAAGAGGTCCTGGCACGCTATGTCCACGAGGCCTCCGGCCTCGCCGGACCGCTCGTCACCCTCAACTGCGCCGCCCTGCCGGACGATTTGTTGGAGTCGGAACTGTTCGGCATCGAACGGGGCGTCGCCACCGGAGTGGATGCCCGGCCAGGAAAGTTCGAAGCGGCCCACGGCGGCACCCTCTTCTTGGACGAGATCGGCGATATGGCGCCGGCCACCCAGGCGAAGATCCTGCGAGTTCTGCAAGAGGGTGAGGTGTACCGCCTCGGCGGCCGCGAACCGCGCCCGGCGGAGGCGCGGATCCTGGCCGCCACCCATCAGCCACTGGAAGAGATGCTCGCCGCGGGCAGCTTCCGGAGCGATCTCTACCACCGCATCGCCGGCTGGGAAGTCACCGTACCGCCGCTGCGGGAGCGCCGGGTGGACATCGCCAACCTGGCGATCACCTTCCTCGCCGCGGAGGCCGAGGCCTTGGGCATTCGCCCAGCGGGTATCTCACGGGCGGCGCTGGACCGGTTGGAAGCCTTCCGTTGGCCGGGCAACATCCGTCAACTCCGCACGGAGATTGCCCGGGCGGCGCTTTTTCTGAGCGATGGAGAACTACTAGGAACCCAGGCCCTGAGCCGGCGGTTGGCCGCGAGCGCGACCGAAGCGCCGGCGGGATCCCTCAAGGAAGTCCTCGAAAGCGCCGAGCGGAACGCCATCTCCGCCGCCCTCTTCCGGACCGACGCCAGCGTGACCGAAGCGGCAGCGGCGCTGGACCTGGCGGTTTCCACCCTCTACCGGCGGATGAAAGCCCTCGGTATTCGCCGTGATCCCTAGCCGAGAACCGGCGGCGGACACCGTCGATCTAGAGTAGGATCTCGGTCGAAAACCCGCCTCCGAAACCGAAAGAGGAGCCCCCCTTTGCCACGAACTGTCCTTCTCTGGATTCTCGCCGTTCTCACGACCTGCCCTGCTCTTTGCCAACCCATCGGAGTCGCCCTCCTGGGCGATGGCCCACCCCCCCGGGACTCTCGAACGGATGAGATCTTCCGCCAAGAGCTGCTCGCCCTTACAAAGGGAGAGTTCGAGATGCAGTTCCTTGAATTCGGCGGGGACTGGACGGCCGACGGTATTCACAACGCCCTCGAAAGAGCCTACGCCGACGAGCGAGTCAACGTCGTTCTCGTAACCGGCTTGCTCGCTAACCAGATTCTCGGAAAACGCCCGAGCTACGCCAAGCCGACGTTTCTACCGGTGGTGTTCGATGCTCGCCTCCTCGGCTTGCCGCGAGACGGCGCTAGCTCCGGCAAGACCAACCTCGCCTACCTGAGCGACAGCACCGATTTTTCCGTCGATCTAGAAGCCTTCCAGCGCGTAGCGGATTTCGACACCCTCGGCATGTTGGTAGATGGGTTCATTCTCGAGGCCGTGGATGACATTGCCCTCGAAGCCACCCGAATCGCAGAATACGCTGGGGTCGAGGTCGTCTTGCTGCCCTTCACCGACCCGGAAGGGGATTTGTTGACGGATCTCCCGGCCACTGTCGATGCGGTGATGATCGGTGGCGCGGATCGGTTGAGCCCCGGGGCCATCGAGCGGCTCGTGGAAGGCCTGATCGAGCGTCGGCTCCCCAGCTTCACCTTCGATGGCGACGACATGGTGGAGAACGGCTTGCTGATGGCCGATACGCGCCGTTCCGACTGGCAGCGGATCGCCCGCAAAACCGCCCTTCAGATTCAGGCGGCGCTGCTCGGCGAGGACGCCTCCCGGCTACCCGTCGCCTTCCAGGAGAAGCGCCGGATCTTTCTCAACATGGAGACCGCCCGGGCCCTCGATCTGTGGCCCCGCTACTCGGTGCTGATCGAAGCGGAATTGATCAACGCCGAAACCCCGACGAGGGGAGAGCCCTGGTCCCTGGGCGACGTGGCTCGGGAGGCGGTGAAGAGCAACCTCGCCTATCTCGCCGACAGTTTCCGAACGGCAGCGACAAAGCAAATCACCGAACAAGCTCGAGCCAACCTGCGTCCTCAGATCTCCTCCAGTCTCCAGGGCAATCAGTTCAACGACGGCAGCTCCTCGGTCTCCTCCGGAGCCCTGGCCGAGCGCGACCTGAAGGCCGCCCTCTCGATCCGCCAGATCCTCTGGTCGGAATCGGCACGGGCAGGAGTCGAGATCCAGGAGCGATCCTTCGAGAGTCAGCGCTACGATCTGGAAGCCTTCCGCCTCGACACGATCCAGGAGGCGACGGTGGCCTTCCTTACCCTCCAACTCACCGAAACCCAGTGGCAAGTCCAGCGGAACAACCTGGAGTTGATCCGAGCCAACCTCGACCTCGCCCAAGATCGAGTTCGCATCGGGGCTTCGAACCGCTCGGACGTCTTGCGCTGGGAAAGCGAATTGGCGGCAGCTCGGCAGGCGGCCATCGACGCTTTCGCCGAGCGAGACCGCTCCTATGAGAACCTGAACCGCGTGCTCAACCGACCGCTGACGGAGCGCCGACCGATCACGCCTTCGACCCTACGTGATCCGGAGTTTCTCGATCCGGACAATGAGCTAGGCGACTTGATCGACAACCCGGGCTCCTTCCAGGCCTTCGCCGAGCAACTGATCGCGGAGGGCCTGGAACGCGCCCCGGAGCTGGATTCCCTCGACGCCACCATCGCTTCCCTCGAGAGGCAGCTTCTGGCGGATCGACGGGCCTACTACTCGCCGGAAGTCACGCTCCAGGGGCAGGCCACCGAGACTCTCGAAGAAAGCCGTGAGGGCCCCATCGATTTGGCCGGGGAGAGCGACTGGTCGATCGGGGTTACGGCTTCCCTGCCGCTGTTCAGCGGCGGCGCCCGCAAGAGCCGGCGACTCCAGTCGGAGCTGGAACTCGAGGCCCTGAAGCTGCGTCGCCAGGCCATCCGGGTACAGCTCGAGCAGTCGATCCGTTCGACCCTTCACCTCGCTAACGCCTCCTACAACAACCTACCCTTGGCCGAACAAGCCGCGGAGGCCTCGCGCCAGAACCTGGAATTGGTGACCGCTTCCTACCGCGAGGGAGCCACCGGAATTCTCGACCTTCTGGACGCCCAGGATGCCTCCCTGCGAGCCGAACTGGCAGAGGCCAGCACGGTGTACAACTTTCTGATCGACCTGATGAACGTACAGCGGGCCGTCGGGCGCTTCGACTTTTTTCTCGACGCCGAAGAACGAGCCACGTCCCTGGAAGACCTCAAGCAGAGCTTGACCCAAGGAGAATCGACCGATGACTGAGCCTTTCCGACCCCTTGCCATCCTTCTGCTGGCCTTCGGACTGCTCAACGGCTGCGGCCCGGCAGAGCCATCGACCGAGGAGGCACTCCGCAGCGTTCGGACATGGACCGTCCAGTCTGCCGATGGCCGTCGCACGCGAACCTTCACAGGCACATCGCGGGCCGTCCAAACCTCTCGTCTCAGTTTCAAAGTCGGCGGCACCGTCGTGGCTTTGCCCATCGAGGTGGGACAGAAGCTCCGCCGCGGAGACCTGGTCGCCCGCCTCGACCCGTTCTCCTACGAACTACAGGCCGAACAGTCCCAAGCCAGCCTCGCCCAGGCCGTCGCCTCCGAACGCAATGCCGCAGCGACCTATGCGCGCACCAAGGACCTCTACGCCGACAACAACGCTTCGCGTACCGACCTCGACAGCGCTCGTGCCTCTGCGGAGTCGGCCGAAGCGCAAGTGCGAGCTTCCCAAAAGGCCTTGGAACTGGCACGCCTGAATGTCTCCTACACCCGTCTAGCGGCCTCGACGGACTGTTCGGTGGCGTCCATCGATGTGGAGGTCAACGAGAACGTGTCGACCGGTGGAACGGTCGCAACGGTCAACTGCGGCGAAGGGCTCGAAGTCAGCCTCTCGATCCCCGAAAGTCTGGTTGCAGATCTCGAGACAGGGATGACCGCCCAGGTTCGCTTCGACGCCCGACCCGATGAGGTGTTTCCCGGACGGCTGACGGAAGTTGGCATCAGCGCCCGCCAGGGTTCGACCTTTCCGGCCACCGTGACCCTCGAAGGGGATCACCCGGAACTGCGCGCCGGCCTGGCGGCGGAGGTCCGCTTCGAGCTGGCCGCCGGTTCCTCCGACGGACGGTTCTTGATCCCCCTGTCGGCTTTGGTGGAGAGCGGCGGCACGACCTACGTCTACCTCGCTGAAGCGGCCGACGAACCCGGCGAGGGGATCGTGACCCAACGGGTCGTCACGGTCGGAGATCTCACCGAGGACGGAGCCGAGATCACGGCCGGACTGTCGGTTGGAGATCGGGTCATCACGGCGGGAACCTCGTTGATTCGGGACGGCCTGCGAGTCCTTCTCGAAGAATCCAGGAAGGGATGAAGCAGTGTCTTTGACCGAAGTAGCCATCCGCCGAAATCGCATCACGTTGGTGCTGGTGGGCGTTCTTCTCCTCTCCGGAATACTCGCCTACGTCGCCCTCCCCAAAGCCCAGGATCCGGGGTTCATCGTTCGCACAGCGGTCGTCACCACCCGCTTTCCCGGCGCCAGCCCGGAACGGGTCGAACAGTTGGTCACAGACAAGATCGAGAAGAAAGCGCAGGAGATGCCGGAGGTCGATTTCATCACCTCCGAGTCGCGAACCGGCATTTCCATCGTCAGCGTCAACTTCCTCGAGAGCTACAAGAACATGCGCCCGATCTTCGATGATCTGCGGCGCAAGATCGAAGACGTTCAGGGAGATCTTCCCCAGTCCGTCGACGGCCCCTTTGTCAACGACGAATTCGGTGACGTCTTCGGCAGCGTCTACACCTTGAGCGGCGAGGGCTACGACTACGCCGAACTCGAGGACATCGCCGACGAGATCCGCGATCAGCTCCTCAAAATCTCGGAAGTCGCCAAGGTCACCCTCCACGGCACTCAACAAGAGGTCGTTTTCGTCGAGTACAACCACGCCCGACTACGCGAAATCGGCCTCTCTCCGCAGCAGCTCTCGGCTTCCTTGGCGAGCGTCAACATTTTGTCCTCCGGAGGCAATGTAACGAGCGGCCGGGAGCGCATTGTGCTCGAACCGACGGGCAATTTCGAATCCGTCGAGGACCTTCGGCGGACGGTGCTACAGCTACCTTCCGGCAGCATGGTGTACCTCGAAGACATCGCCCAGGTGTACCGAGATACGGTGGATCCACCGTCGAGCGTGACGCGGATCAACGGCAAAGCGGCCCTGGCCATTGCCATTTCCATGCGCGAAGGCGGCGACATCCGCAAACTCGGAGACATCCTCGACCGCGAGATCCCGCGGATTCAAAACCGCTATCCGTGGGGAGTCGAAATCGAAAAGGTCTGGTTTCAGTCGGAGTTGGTCGAGGCCAATATCAATGACTTCCTCTCCAGCCTGCTGCAGGCCATCGGCATCGTCATCTTGGTGATGATCTTCACTCTCGGCTTTCGCACCGGCATGGTCGTGGCGACGCTCATCCCCAGCGCCATGATCATCACCTTCTATGTGATGCAGTTGTTCGGCATCACCATCAACCAAATCTCCTTGGCCGCCTTGATCATCGCTTTGGGCCTCCTGGTCGACAACGCCATCGTGATGGTCGAGTCGGTACTGGTCAAACGAGAGCGAGGGATGGCGGCCATTCCCGCCGCCGTCGAGTCCGGGCGCGAGCTGATCACCCCGCTGCTGATTTCCTCGCTCACCACCGCCGCCGCCTTCACGCCCATCGGGCTGGCGGAATCGGCGGTCGGAGAGTACACCGCCGACATTTTCTACGTCGTCACCATCACCTTGCTCATCTCGTGGCTCTTGGCCATGACCTTTATTCCGCTGCTGACCACCGTCGCCCTCAGGGTCAAGAAGAAATCCGGCGAGACGGCCAGCGAGGAGGTCTTCGACGGTCGCTGGTATCGCCTCTATCGCAACCTGTTGTTGCGCGCCCTGCGCTTCCCGTTGCTCAGCGGTTTGGTGGTGGTGGCAGCCTTCGCCCTGGCCATTTTCAGCTTTCGGTGGGTCCCCCAGGTGTTCATTGCACCCTCCGAGGATCCGGTGTTTTCAGGCAAACTGGAGATGCCTTTGGGGACATCGATCGAAACCAGCCAGCAAGTGATGGCCGACATCGATCAATACCTCGACAGCACCTTCCATCGAGCAGCCGACGGCGACTCCCGACTGACCCATTGGCTCACCTTCATCGGCGAAGGAGGTCCACGGTTTACCCTGGCGCTCGATCCACCCAACGCCAACCCGGCGAACACTTTCTTGATCGGCAAGACCGCTGACGGGAAAGACGTCGACGAGATCATCGCCGGCCTCCAGAGGTATATTCGGCAACAGCACCCGGACCTCCAAACGCAGATCGCCCGCCTCGAGAACGGTCCGCCGGTGGGCTACCCGATTCAGATTCGCATCTCCGGGCCCGACCTCGATTCACTCTACTCCGTTGCGGCAGAAGTCACCGACCGGCTGTACCGGATTCCCGCCGTTCGTTCGGTCAAGAACACCTGGGGCCTCAAAACCAAGAAACTGGTGGTGGAAGTAGACCAAGAGCGTGCTCGCTCAGCCGGGGTCACCAGTGAAGACGTGGCCTACTCCCTGAATGCCAGTCTGGCGGGAATCGACATGACCGAGTATCGAGAAGGAGACAAACTGATCCCGGTGACCCTGCGCTCCGTCGCCGCCGACCGTCAGGACATCGGCAAGATCGACGGTCTGAGCGTCTACTCTCAGGCCGCCGGCACCACAGTGCCGCTGAAACAGGTCGCCGATGTCCGCCTTGCCTTCGAGCCCGGCATTATCGAGCGTCGCGATCGCGAGCGCACCATGGTCCTCAAGGTCACCCTCGACCCGCAGGTCACCGCCTCCGAAGTCAACGCCGAACTCTCCCCTTGGCTCGCCGAAGCGAGTACCGGTTGGCCGGACGAATTTCGCTATGAGGAAGGCGGCGAGTCGGAATCCTCCGACGAAGCCAACGCTTCGATCGCCGCCAAACTACCCCTCGCCGGCATGGCGATCCTGCTGTTGTTGGTTGGGCAGTTCAATTCCCTTCGTCGGCCACTGATCATCCTCACCACCATTCCGCTGGGCTTGATCGGAGTGACCTTCGGTCTTCTGGTCGCTCGATCGAGCTTTGGCTTCTTCACGCTTCTGGGATTGATCGCGCTGTCCGGCATCATCATCAACAACGCCATCGTGCTGTTGGATCGCATCAAGATCGAGCAAACGGAACTCGGCAAGGCGCCGAGTCAAGCGGTGATCGATGCCTGCCAGCAGCGACTGCGCCCCATTCTGCTGACCACCGCAACGACCGTCCTCGGATTGCTGCCTTTGTGGTGGGGCGGTACGGCGATGTTCCAGCCGATGGCTGTGACGATCATCTTCGGCCTGGCCTTCGCGACGGCCCTGACCCTCTTCGTCGTCCCCCTGCTCTACAGCGCACTCTTCCGGGTGCGCTACCGCTAGGCGTTCGAAGCGAAAGGCTCGCGGGCAAGGTCGGAGACACGCCCCGAAAACACTTCGGGCTCGGCTGAGAGCCGAGCCCGAAGGATCCATACGATGTCCAGAGAATCCCGGGATCCGCCGAAGCGGTCCCGGAATCCTCGCTAGCGCCTACCTACGGGGAAGGGCAGATCGACAGGTCGTCGATTCCCGCCTCGACCAAGTCGCCATCGGCGGTGGCATCGGCCACCTGCACCCGCAGCATCACCGACGAGCCGGCGGGAATCGCCGACGTTGCCTCGGTCCATGCCGCGTTGCTGGTGACGTCGCCGAGATCGACGATCGACGTGTAGCTGGAGCCACCGTTGGTGGACACCTCCAAGCGGAAAAGGTCTCCCGCGTCGTCCCCGGCATCGCGCTGACCGTGGAAGTACCAAACGCGCAACACCGACGCCTCGGCCACCGAGAACACCGGCGACTCGAGGATGCAGGTGCCGCCATCCACGTCGGCATTGCCGGCGCTGGTGTTGGTCGCCGTGAAGATGGCGTTGCCGGACCCGGTGGTGTGGTCACCGCCGACCTGGGTGGTCACCCCGCCGTTGGTCTGCTGGGTCGGCGTACCCACCACGAAGTCACCGGTGGTACAGGTCGCCGCAGCGCCATTGATCCAGGCGGCAGCGCCACCCTCGAAATCATCGTTGACGGCGCAACCCACCGGCACGTCCTCGTAGATCCGCACGTTGCGGAACCGGCTGTCGTTGGTCAGCGCTCCGGCATCCTTGTCGTTGACCAGCACCAAACGCAACCCGCTGCCGGTGTAGTACTGCCCCACCGGAATCGAATAGGTGACGAAACCACTGCCCGCGACGTAATTATCGAAGTCGTGGTTGGCGCTCCCCCAGTTCTGGGTGCCGTGCACCTGGAACACCCGGACAGCGTTGCTGATGGTGTCGTCCTCGTCGAAGCCGATGCCGTGGATCTCACCCTCGTCGGTGGACGAGAAGTCGAACTCCAGCACCGTGTTGGAGGTGACGGTGAAGGTATCCGTCGTCCGCCGCCAGGTGTTCTGCTCCAGCAGCAAGGTATCTCCGCCGTCCTCCACCGTCACGTCGGCGCTGGCGTCCTGCGTCGAGTACGACACCGTGCCGGTGACGCTCCAGTCGATGCAGTCGGAGCAACCCGGGGTGTCCGCATTGACCGTCACGCTGACCGTGTCGGAGCCGGTGGCACCGCCACTGTCGGTGACCGAGGCGGTCACCGTGTGAGCACCCACGGACAGCGACGAGGTCGAGAACGAACCACCGGCACCGATCACGCCGTCCAGGTTCGAACTCCAGGACAACGAACCCGTCAAGGTGCCGTCCTCGGTGTCCGTCGCCGTGCCGGTGAAGGTCACCGAAGTGCCCTCGGTCACCGTCGTCGGATCCGCCGGCGACGAAATGTTGACGTTCGGCACGTCGTTGGTCGGCGCGTTGACCGTGACGGTCACCGTGTCGGAACCCGAGAGGCTGCCGCTGTCGGTCACCGAAGCGGTCACCGTGTGGGTGCCGATGGAGAGCGACGAGGTCGAGAACGAACCGCCGGAACCAATGGCGCCGTCCAGGTTCGAGCTCCAGGACAGCGAACCCGTGAGGGTACCGTCCTCGGCGTCCGTCGCGGTGCCGGTGAAGGTCACCGAAGCGCCTTGCGTCACGGTGGTCGGATCCGCCGGCGAAGAGATGGTCACCGTCGGCGGGGTGTTCGACGGCGTGCACGGCGAATCCCCGGTCACCACCACATCGTCGACGAACCAGCCGATCTGATCGTTGTCGACGTTATCGCTGGTATCGAAGGTGAAACGCACCTGAATGCTCTGACCGGCGAAGGCACTCAGCGAGATCGCACCGCTCGACTCCCACACGGAGGTCGATGCGTCCGACGAATCGAGGGCGAACACCGTCGTCGCCCCACTGCCGGTGACAATCTCGACCACCGTCGAATCAAAGGCTCCGCTGAAGCTCTCCACCTGACGGAGATACTGGAAGGTCAGGGTCGACGACGCGGTGATCCCGGTGATCACCGGCGAGGTCAAGGAGCCGCTGTTGGCGGCGCCGGAGTCGTAGTTGCAGGTCGAATCCTGGCCATAGTAGAAGGCGTTGACCGGCGAGGTGTAGCCGTTCTGCGGGCTGGCGCAGGTCGAATTGGTCGCCACGTGCCACAGGCCGGAGGTGGTCCAGCCAGCGACGCTGCCTTCGAAATCGTCGTTCAGGCCACCGCCGGTGCCGCTGTCGACGGTCACCGTGGCGGAATCCTGAGCGGAACCACAGGTGGTCGTCGCCGTCACCGTGTAGGTGGTCGAAGTCGACGGGCTGACGGAGATCTGAGCCGTCGACTGACCGCCCGGCGCCCAGCTATAGCTGTGTCCGGCAAGGGCCGGAGTGCCGACCGTCGCCGAGTCGCCCAGGCAGATGGACTGGTCCGGGCCGGCATCGGCCACCGCCGAAGGCTGACAGGCGCAGGAAGCCGGCACCGCGAAGCCGTTGGTCGGGTTGGTCGAGCCGGAGCCGCCGGAGACGGCATCCTCGCCTAGGCCGAAGGCCGCGAAGGTCTCCCAGATCAGGCAAACATCGGCGCCGCCGAAATTGTCCGTCGCCGCCTGGATGATGCCGTCTCGATTGTCGACGAAGGTCGGCGAGCAGGCGGTGTTCTTCAGTCCCTCGTTGAAGTAGAACATCGCCCGCTGGTTGCCGGAGCCGCCGGAGGCGTCGTAGAGGTCCGGATCGAAGCCGTACTGATCCACCAGCGCCCAATACACCTCCCAGTACGCCTGCGCCCACACCTCGCCGACGCCGTGCGGGATCGCCATCCCCTGGATCGACTCGTAGGTGTGGTTGTTGACCGCGGGATTGGTGGAGTAGCGCTGGGTGCGAATGCCGGCGCCGGACGTCGGTTGATTGAGGGCGTAGGTGCCGATACCGCGCGGGTCCGTGCCCTGATCGCCCACTTCGTGGGTGTACATCAACGACATCAGGTCGCTCCAGCCCTCACCGGCCTGCTGGTTGTTGTTCAAGCAGCTCGAATTGGACGGACCACCGACCTGACGGATCGACACGCCGTGGCCGAACTCGTGGGCCATGATGCCGTTGTCGAGATCGCCGTCCCGGTCCGGGTTCGGCGAGGTCCAGAGGCACATCAGCATGGCGCCGTTGCCGCCATCCGGCGGAGTCGAGAAGAACGCGTTGTTCGGGCACCGGAAGTTGCCCGACTGCACCGACACATTGACGTAGTCGCCACCGGCGCCGCCGTTGCCGAAGTTGTTCTGCTGGAAGTTACCGGCCGCCTCGTCGAAACCGTAGAGGTACTGGATGTCGTGCAGGATGTTGTTCCAGTAGAAGGCATTTGCCGTCGCCGCCGGCTGGTACTGGCTCGGCGCTTGATTGAGGTTGATCGAGAAGTCGCAATCCAGCGACGCCCCGCAGCTCGTCTCCGAAGCGGGAGGTGCGCCGTTGCCGTCGGTGTCCGGGAAGGCGTGGGCGTTGTTGCCGCGCATGATCGTGTAGCTGGTGGTCCCGGTATCGTGCCAGCCGAGGGGCGATGCAGCGGTGGACGCCGGATCCGATACCAGGGTGCGGCCGTCGGCCGGCGGCACCGGCGAAACGTGGCTCGGCGACTCGGCCGGAATCGGGTAGACCCGGTAACTGTCGCTGCGGGTCCAGTCGAAGCGGGTCCACACCCTGCCGTCGTGCGCATCGATATTGAAGTCATAGTGGTGTATGCCGTCCGGCGTGCGCACGTTGAAGTTCCACACCAGCCGCGCCTCACCGCGTCGGACCGGCAACCACATCAGGCTTGCCTCAACCTCGTCCAAGGACACACCCCGGGCCCGCAGGCGAGTGGTCTGACGCACTCCGTTCGGGCGGGTCAGCGCGCGAATGTCCACCGGCAGCCCCAGGTGCTCGGCGGCGATGCGGACGGCCTCGACGGCCCGCAGGCCGGGCTGTGCCCGGTTGACGGCCAAGGCCAGCTTCGGCAAGAAGGAGTTGTTGACGCCGAGAATTCGCCCTTCGCGGTTGACGTTGACGTGGAGCTGGCCGTTGTAGACCGGAATGCCCTGATGGACCTGGCGCAGGTAGACGTGACTGGCACCAGTCACCCGGCTGGGCACCAGATCCGTCAGCTCGTGGCCGGCGAAATCGCTCCCGTCGAGCCCGAGGAGTCCGAGCTGAGTCTGGAGATAGTCCTTGGCGATCGCCAGCGGCTCACCGCTGCGAGGACCGGTTAGATAACCGGTCTGGTTGTAGACCGTGCGGGTGGCGCCCGTGGTCTCCTCGAAGGTGACGGCCATCTCCGGCACCGCGGCGCTCATCGCCGCGATTCTCTGCTGCTGGCCCGCCGTGGGGTCGACTTTGAAGGTTTGGTTGTAGCGCACCCGCGCATCGAAGTCGCGCAGGCTGTGGCCTTCACCGGCGTCCGGGCCGACGGCCCAAAGCCCGCCGGTGAACAATAGCGCGGCCAGAGCCGCCACCACACTAAGGGTCTTTAGCGGAAAACTCGGTCGGTGCATTCAGTTGCCTCCAAGGAAATGAGCGGGAACCGGCCAACCAGGCCACGGGAAGTTCCCTACAAGGTCGCGCAAAGGAGTGAGCGGCCATCCCGCCGGCAGACTCAACCCCCTACAAGAAAATAGTGAAGCACGCATCAAGAAGCACACTCTCGGCAAGCGGCGCGTGACACCGTTCCATCCAGAACCCCGCCAAATCAGGCGGATTCCCTCATCAGCACTCCAACACAACAGCAGTTCCGCTGATTATTGAATAGGACCGGAAGCATCGTACCAGGTGATGACCGCATGCGCAATGACGCACCGGCTCCAGTGCCGAGAAGCCCTCGTTCGCTGCCGCAGAATCTTTCTACGATTTAGCTAAGTAGACGACCCCTGGCAGGTGCTCGAAGTCAGCATCGCTGGTGATGACCGAAGCTTGATGGTGCAGGGCGGTCGCGTAGATCAGAGCGTCGGCCATCGCCAATCCGTGCTCCAGGCTCAGGTCACCGGCCTCCAGAGCCACCGTAGGCTGGAGCGAAACCACCATGGTTCCCGTAAGACGCGCGGCGACGATCAGAGCCTCTTCTTCCGACCGTGAACGCTTGATCCACTTGTAGACCTCATACAGCACTACCGTCGGAGTCAGGACTTTCGAGGGGTCTGCTAGGTACTCGGCATAGTGATCGGCAAGAGGACCATCGGAGAAGAACTCAAGCCAGCCAGAAGAATCGACCAGATTCACATTCGATCCTTCTTCTCCCGAACTCCTTCCGTCGGTATCCCGCGAAGAAACCCTCTCATTTCAGCGATGGGCCGATCCGGAACCAAGGTGATGAGACCGTTCTTGACGATCACGCCCAAGCGCTGACCCTTGAAAATAGGGACCTGTTGCCGAACTTCCTTGGGAATGACGACTTGAAACTTGGGGGAAACGGTGGTCTGAGCCATACACCCTCCTACGTTGCACCGATCGATCAACATATCGTAACACGATAAGTGAGGTCCACCGTGCCCAAGCGAGAACTGTCAGCCTGGTAGGCTGCAAGGGTCAGCACTTCCCCCACTGCGAAAGGAGCCCCCTTGACCGAAAATCCCAGCACCACCTTCGAGATCCGTTCCTGGAACGAAATCGCCTATTCCGAAGGCGACGATGGGCGGAAATTGACCCGGGCGCAGATCTCCAAGGGATTCTCGGGGGTGATCGAAGGTGAGGGCACCCTCGACTACCTGATGACCTACCGGCCGGACGGCTCGGCGAGTTTCGTCGGCCAGGAGCTGGTGACGGGCCAGGTCGGAGGCAGGGAGGGCTCTTTCGTGCTGCACCACGCCGGCAGCTACGCCAAGGGCATCGCCAGCGCCATCTGCACCGTGGTGCCGGGATCCGGGACCGGAGCATTGGCCGGCCTGCAGGGCGAAGGGACCTTCTCCACCGGGCACGCCGAGCGCCATGTTTTCGACTTCGAGTTCACCGTGGCGAAGCCTTCCTGACCCGATGGAGTCGGCGACGCTGTCTCATCTGCAGATCCTCTTCTGGCTGGTGGTCGGTGCCGCTCTGGCGGCGCTCTTCCTGCGTCTGGCCACCCTTCGCCGGCAGGGCAGCCGCGGAATCCTCGCCGTCGGCCTGATGATCGCCGCCTGGATCTACGTGTTCTTCGGGGGCATCTCCGAGGCGGGTAGCGGGTGGTTGGCGATCGAGCTGGCCGGGGTCTTGCTGTTCAGCCTGTTTGCCCTGCTGGGAATTCGGCGCTCCGGCTATTGGCTCGCCGCCGGCTGGGGCCTTCATACGGTGTGGGACCTGGGTCTTCATTTCGTCGGTCCAGGGCGCTCCCTTGCGCCGGCCCGGTATGCCGTCGCCTGCCTGAGTTTCGACCTCGTCGTAAGTGCCTGGATTGTCTGGCGTTTACGGACGTCGTCGCGAAACTGACCCAGCGGCTCACCTTGAGCCTTTCGAGCCGGTCCGCCATACTGGTAGGCCGGAATCCGCTGGAATCACTCCCCTCGTAGGTCGAGAGGAATGTTGGAATAGGAGCGCAAACCCCGATGAACAAACGCGCCGAAGCGATCTGGCACAACGGCTCCCTGGTCCCCTGGGAGAACGCGACCTGCCACATCATGACCCACGGCCTGCATTACGGCACCTCGGTCTTCGAGGGCATCCGAGCCTACGAGACGCACCAGGGAACCTGCATCTTTCGCCTGCGCGACCACCTTCTGCGGCTGTTCGCCTCGGCCCGGATCTACCGCCTGGACATTCCCTGGAGCTTCGACGAGGTGTTCGACGCCTGTCGCGATGTGGTGACCGCCAACGACCTGGGCGCAGCCTATGTGCGACCGATCGCCTACCTGGGCGCCGGCGGCATCGGCCTGACCGGCCGGGGTTGCGAGGTGGAACTGGCCATTGCGGCCTTCCCTTGGGGCGCCTACCTGGGCGAAGAGTCCCACGCCCACGGCATCGACGTGGGGTTCTCTTCCTGGCAGCGCCCGCCGAGCAACGCCACCCCGCTGATGGCGAAGGCCGGCGGCCACTACTTGAGTTCCCGCCTGGTGTCGCAGGAAGCGCAGCGTCACGGCTACACCGAGGGTATTGCTCTGAATACCGCGGGCTTCGTCAGCGAAGGGGCAGGCGAGAATCTGTTTCTGGTGATCGGCGGCGAGCTGGTGACCCCGCCTCTGGCCGCCTCGGTGCTCTCTGGCATCACCCGCGCCACGGTCTTCCGCCTGGCCGCCGAGATCGGTATTCCGGTGCGCGAAGAGAACTTGATCCGCGAGCGGGTCTACGGCGCTGACGAGATGTTCTTGACCGGCACCGCCGCCGAGATCGTGCCGGTGCGCACCGTCGACGGCCTCGACATCGGCGACGGCCGGCCGGGGCCGATCACCCGCAAATTGCAGGAGATGTTCCGCGGAATCTTCGACGGCACGACGGAAGACCGCTGGGGCTGGCTGGACCCGGTCGCCGCCGCCGCCGAGGCGTAGCGGATCTAATGGTCACAGGTGGGAATGGCCTCGGATCCTGGCTCGGCATTCCGGCGGTAGCCTTCGAGTTGACCCATCGCCCGATGGGCCGCCGGAAAGTCTTCCACCTTGCACAGGGCCCGAATCAGCGACCGTAGGGTCCAAGCCCGTCCCGGAAAGCGCTCCAGCACCGCCTCGAACTCCTGGCGCGCCTCGGCCGGTCGTCCGAGGTTGAGCAGGCCTTCACCGAGCACCTCGCGGGTGGGCTTGGGAGGCATCGGCGGGCCGATCTCGTAGCTGCGGTTGTCTTCCGCGTCGGCCACCCGGCGCAGCAGCTCGATGCCCTCGTCGGACTGTCCCTTGTAGAGCAGCAATCGCCCTTCGAGCTGGCCCGCCAGAAAGGCCGCTTCGTCCCCCTCGGAGAGGTCTCCTGCGACTTCCTTGAGCCTGGCGAGGGCCGCCTCGGCCGCCGGCAGGTTGCCCTTGGACCAGCCCATGGTGCCGGCGGCGTAGAGATCCGCCGCCCGCACCAGCGAGGAATCGACCTTGCCCTCCACATCGCCTGGAGTCGACGGCCACTGGCCGGTTTCGACGCCGTGGCTCGCCCGCAAGTACGCGAGATGCCGCCAGCCCCGGGGATCGTCCTTGTCCTTCAGTTCCGCGACCAAGAACTCCAGCCGCTCGCGGGCGGAATTCCAGCGACCCTGCTGCAAAAGGGTGTAGTGCAACCAGTACAGAGCGTGGTCGTTGCGCCGGCCGCGGGCCGCCGCAGCGTCGAAGGAGTCGACGTTCGAGGCCGCCGATTCGTCCCACATCCCCAAGGCAAAGAAGATGTGCGACGGCATATGCAGAGCGTGCGGCGCGGAAGGCGCGACGTCGGCATACACCCGGGCCGCCCGCAAGCCGAGGGGACCATGGATGGGATCGTCGTAGGAGTGAATCAAGTAGTGCAGGGCACCGGGATGACGGGGATTTCGCCGATAGACCTCTTCGGCAATGGCAGCGGCGCGCATGTAGGTTGCAAAGTCGCGGTCGCCCTGGGCCGTGCCGAGGATCGCTAGGGCATACAGGCTGGCCGCCTCCTGGTCCTCCGGATAGCGCTCGACGAGACTCCCCATGGCCGCCGCGTAGGCCGCATCGCGCTCTTCCTTGGTACCCTCCCCGAAAAGTGCCTCGACCGCTTCCAGGTAGCCGCGCTCCCGCACCGTCGGGGCCTTCGAAAGGCGCGCCTCGCGGCCTTGTCCGAGCCGTTCGAGGGCACGGCGGCCGCGCTCCACGTCCTGCCGCACCCAGATCGGATGATGAAAGGTCAGCGCCTCGCCCCACACCGCCATGACGTAGTCCGGGTCGACCTCCAGGGCCTTCCGGAACTCGCTCCGGGCATCCTCGTACTCGAAGCTGTGGAGCCACAGCATGCCGCGCTCGAAGTGGCTCTGAGCGGCCGGCTCGCCGGAGGTGGGAAACTCGATATCGCCCAGGTCCCGCTGGGCCGCCGGTGTCCTGGCCGGCGACTCGGCGCAAGCGATGGCGGCGAACAGGAGGAGGGCAACGGAGAGGGCGAAGGGGCGGATCTTGGCGTTCATGGGCCGGAGGTTAGCAGGTGGGTTCAGTCATCGGCCACGGCCAGCGACAGAGCCTCACCGTGTCGTTCTAGAGCGGAGTCCATGGCCGAACGGTCCGCGGCCGTCGGCTTCGATCGCTCGAAATGCCGTGAGAGCACCCGCAGCCGCCCGGCGGCGTTCTCGGCCTTGAGATCCACCCGCCCGATCAACGAGTCACCGGCCAGAACGGGCAGGCAGAAGTATCCCCAGCGCCGTTGCGGCGCCGGTTTGAAGATCTCCAAGAGCTGCTCGAAACCGAACAGCGTCTGCACCCGCCCGCGATCCCACAACACCGGATCGAAGGGCGACAGCAAGACACCACGGCCGCGCCTCGGACGGAGGTCACCCAACCGATCGGCGAACTCCAGATCCTGCGGCCGGACCCAACCGATGGCGTCTGCCTTGCTCCGCCCCACCAGCAATCGGCAGGGAAGGATCCGCCCCTCGTCCGTCAACCGACGCAGGGCCGAATCGATGGCGGGCCGAAGACTCTTGAGCCGCCAGGTCGCGGCCAAGGTGCCGGTGGTAGCCCAACCGTGGCCGGCAAGGGCACGTTCCAACAAGATCGGCAGAGCGTCCTCCCGGCCCAGCGGCCGGCCTCGCAGCTCCTCGGGAATGACCCGCTCGGCGAGATCGTAGTGGCGCTGAAAAGCGCTCCGGCGACGGATCGCCAGGCGGCCGCAGGACCACAGCGCCGTAGCCACCTTGGCGGCGACCTTGAGGTTCCACCAGCCGGCACGATCGCCCTTGCGCCGGCCGCCCTCCTCGAAATCCGCCGAGCGCAGGGGGCCTTCCGCGGCAATACGCGCGATCAGCCCGTCGGCGACGTCCTGGTGCTTGCCGATCAAGTCTCCCCACCAGGGATGCCTCGCACACTCGCGACGGCGAAACTCGAAGGCCGGGTACAGCTCCAGCGGCAGCCAGCTCGCCTCGTGACCCCAGTACTCGAACAGCGGCTCGCCGGGTTCGAGCAGCCGCTCTCCGAGCGCCGGATCGAAGCCGGTGAGCCGCGAGAGCAGCACCAGCACATGACTGCGGGCGCCGGCGATCGAAACCGTATCGAGCTGTAGATAGCCGAATCGCCGGATCACTTTCAGCGCCGCGGCCCGACCGTAGCGGGCGCCGCGGGCGGGCATGCCGCTCCATGAGGGCTTGATCAGACCGGCTCTCAGCAGCGCCAGGCGACGGGCTTGGCGCTGGGTGAGAGTGGCGGTCATCTCGAGAAGGAACGGACGGAGCCGGAATCGCTCCGCCCGTCGGGGTGGTGGCTAGCGGGCGGCTTTGTCCATCGCACCCGATTCCTCGCCGCCTTCGCCGAGGAGGTGCTGCTGCAGGAACAGCACCGTCGCGCTGGCGTAGTAGTCGCGGTTGCCCTTCTTGCGGAAGCCGTGGCCTTCGTCCTTCGCCAGCAGGTACCAGACGTCGCCACCGTTCTTGCGGATCTCCTCCACCATCTGCTCACTCTCGGTCACCGGTACGCGGGGATCATTCAAGCCCTGCACGATGAACATCGGCTTGGTGATTTTGTCCGCCTGGTTGTTGGGCGAGATCTTCTGCAGGAAGTCGTGCATCTCCTGGTCGCGCTCGTCGCCGTACTCGACCCGGCGCAGGTCCCGCCGGTAGTCCTGGGTGTTCTTCAGGAAGGTGACGAAGTTGCTGATGCCGACGATGTCGATGCCAGCGCGCAGCCGGTCGTTGTAGTGCACCATCGAGGCAAGCACCATATAGCCGCCGTAGCTGCCGCCCATCACCGCCATGCGTGAAGCGTCGAGTTCCGGCTGTGCCTCGATCCAGTCGAGCAGAGCGCCGATGTCCTTGACGGAGTCCTCGCGCTTGAAGCCGTTGTCGAGCAGCAGATAGCTCTTGCCGTAACCCGAGGAGCCGCGCACGTTGGGCACCACCACGGCGATGCCCAACTCCTCCATCAGGAACGGCACGGAGGAGTTGAAGAAGGGCCGCGCCTGGCCCTCCGGACCGCCGTGGATTTGGATCAGCACCGGATGCGGGCCGGGGCCCTTCGGCCGGTAGTAGAAAGCGGGGATCATGCGCGGCTCGCCGCCCACCTCGTCAAAGGTCGGGAATTCGACCAGCTCCGGGCTGGTGAAGGTCTCAGTGTCGAGCCCGCCGACTTCCGAGTAGGTCCAGCGCTCCAGAGCGTTGTTCTCGAAGTCAATCGAGTAGACGTCGCCGGGCGTCTGCGGCGAACTGACGATGAAGCCCAGCTTATCGCCCGCGGGGTTGAACTCCAGACCGACCACCTGGCCGGTCGGCAGGGCGGGAATCTCGACCGGCGAGAAATCTTCCGTCCTGCGAACGTGCAGGCGCGAAATGCCGCCCTCGTTGACGGTGAAGGCCAAAAGCTCACCGTCGGCGGACAGGTTGATGCTGCCGACATCCCACGGAATATCGCCGGTCAGTACCTTGCTCTCGCCGCTTTCAATGTCGTAATAGCGGAGCTGTTCGAACTCAGCGTCGAGGTCCGTCGAGAAGTAGATGCCCTTGCCGTCCTTCGAGAAGGTCGCACCGCCGTAGGCCACCCTCTCATCGCTCGGATTCAGCTCCGTCAGCTTGCCCGAGGCGAGGTCCAGCATGTGGGGGTAGGACTCGTTGGCGGAGACCAAGCGGATCACCAGGAGCTTGTCGCCATTCGGCGAGAACTCAATCGGAGCCCAGGTCTTGCCCTCTTCGAGCACCGCCTGCGACGTGCCGTCGGTGATGTCTCCGAGATAGATGTCCCAGTCGGTGCCGTTGCGGCGGGTGGTGAAGTAGGCGTAGCGCTGGCCATCGTCGGACCACACCGCACCGCCATTGCGCGACTTGCCGTCGGACAGCATGCGGTAGTCGCCGGTCGCCAGATCGAAGAAGAAGAGCTGGAAGAACTCCGAACCACCGACGTCCTTCTGGAACAGGAAGCCGTTGACTTCGGCGTCGGAACTCAGGGAGGCGCCGCCCACCGGCTCGTCGAAGAATGTGAGTTGGCGCCGTGCCCCTCCGGGCTCCCGGACCCAGTGGATCTGGCTGGTCTCGCCGAAACGGGTGGAGACCAAGATCCCCTTGCCGTCCGGATGCCAGCCCTGGAGGCCCGCGGAACGGGTGTTCTGGTAGCGCCGCAGACGATCCGTCAGTTCTTCCGGAATCTCCGGAATTCCCTCGATCACCAGATTGCCCTTCTCGATCCGCTCGACTTCGCTCGCGCCGGCGTGATGGTCCGCCAGCACCGGCACGCTGACGGCGAGCGCGGCAAGGGCCAGCACGATCAGCGCCTTGTGAATTCCAGCCTTCAGATGGTTCATCGCTTCTCCTGTTCGCTTCCGTTGTCCATGGGACATGACTTGTCGTGAGGAATACATGCCCTCCGCCATTGTACGATTCGGCCCGGGACCTTCCTCTATGCCAGCGCCGGAGAACGGTCTGGATGGGCTCGAAACCTGGCATTCCACCTATCGTTTGTGGCGATTCCCCTTGGTCGCTTTCGCCTCCTTGATGCGGTGGGCCAGCCACTTCTGTTTTTCGGCCAGCGCACCGCGGCCCTCCTCGCGCAATCGCTGGAAGGTCGCCTCGCGTTGCAGCTTTTCGTAACTACGCAGACGATCGTGGTCAAGTTCTTCGCTGGCGAGGGCAGCGGCCACGGCGCAGCCCGGCTCCCCCTGATGGGCGCAGTCCCGAAAACGGCACTCTTCCGCCAGGCGCTCTATGTCCTCGAATACGTCCTCCGGAACGGCGTCCTTACCCGCCGCCTCGTCCGGCGCCAGCATCCCGATCTCGCGCATCCCCGGCGTGTCGAGTAGCCAGCCGCCGTCGCGCGCCGCCAGCAGTTGCCGCCGGGTGGTGGTGTGGCGGCCGCGACCGTCACTTTCGCGGATCTCCCGCACCGCCTGCCGCGCCCCGTCCGTCAAGGCGTTGATCAGCGTGGACTTCCCAACTCCAGAAGAACCGAGGAGTGCCACCGTGCGACCGGCGCCGAGATATCCGCGGATCGCTTCCAGGCCGCGGTCTTCGAGCACGCTCACCACGTGGACCGGCACGCCCGGTGCGATGTCCTCGACGCGCTGGACCATCGGCTGCGGATCCGCCACCAGGTCGGCCTTCGACAACACCACCACCGGCCGGCAACCGCCGTTCCACACGAGCTGCAGATAGCGCTCCAGCCGGCGCTCGTTCAGGTCGCCGTTGAGGGAGGTCACGATCAGCACCGCATCGAGATTGGCCCCCACCACCTGGTTCTCGGTCTTGTCGCCGGGCGCCCGCCGAGCCACCCGGTTGCGCCGCGGCAAAACCGCCTGGATCAGCGCCGGGCCGGCGCCGTCGCCCCGCAGGACCACCCAATCGCCCACGGACGGCCGTTCCTCGCGGCGCTCGATGCGGTGGCGAAACCTGCCGGCGATTTCGCCCCAACGCTCTCCGGAGGGAGTCCACAGACGATAGATCCCGTTGCTTTCCGTCAAGATCCGGCCGAAGTCCATCCCGGCCTCGCCGTGTTGCGCCAAGGCCTCAGCCCATGTGGAGTCCCAGCCTAGATTCTCTGCGCCCATGTTCCATCTCTCCTACACAATCATCTCTTGCCCCGGATTCCCCAAGGGAGATTCCGGCGATATTCCTGCGCCCAGGGGATCAAGAAACTCCCTCAGGCGACGCTAGAAGGTCGCGAAAGAATGGCGGAGCGGACTGCCGGGATGATGTCGCGGCACGGCTCCGGAGCGATCGGACGACTCGCACGGGAGTCGTGGATCACTCAGTGGCGGGCAAGATCTTGCGTAGCGTACATATGGCGAGAGGGAGGTTACCACGGTGTCCAGTCCGACCTCACACCCTGCTAGGATCCGCGGCGACCCGGAGCCTGCCCCATGACCGAAGACCAAGCCACCGAAGAACCCTCCCAGGACGTCCATCGCCTCGCATCGGACGGCCGCCAGATCATCCTGATCGGAACCGCGCATATCTCTCAGGAGTCTGCCGACCTGGTCCACCAGGTGATCGAAGACGAACGGCCGGACCGGGTGTGCGTGGAACTGGACGAACGGCGTTTCGAGTCCCTCTCCCAGGAAACACGCTGGGAAAACCTAGACATCAAAGAGGTCATCCGCAACAAGCAGCTCAGCACCCTGCTGGTCAATCTGCTGCTCGGGGCCTACCAGAAGAAACTCGGCGGCCAGATCGGGGTCACCCCGGGTAGCGAGCTGCTGGCCGCGGCGAAGACCGCCCAAGCCTTGGGCATTCCGGTCGCCCTGTGCGACCGCGACATCCGGATCACCCTGCGGCGGGCTTGGCGCCGGGTGGGCTTTTTCAAGAAACTGTGGCTGATGGCCTCCATCGTCACCGGCCTGCTGGACGACATGGAGATCTCCGAGGAGCAGCTCCGCGAGATCCGCCAGAAGGACGTTCTCAACGAGATGATGGCGGAGCTGGGCCAGGCGATGCCGGCCCTGAAAGAGGTGCTGATCGACGAGCGCGACGTCTACCTGGCCGAGAAGATCCGCGACACCCCCGGCGACAAGCTGGTGGCGGTGGTCGGCGCCGGCCATGTGGCGGGCATGGTCGAAGTACTGCAAGCCACGGCCGAGGCGGATCTGGAAGAGCTGGAGGTGATCCCGCCGATCTCTCCGATCTGGAAATGGATCGGCTGGGGCATACCGGCGATGATCGTCGGCGCTATCGTCTACATCGGATTCCAGCAGGGCGGCGCCGCCGCCGGCGACAACATCGTCTACTGGATTCTCGCCAACGGCATCCCCAGCGCCATCGGCGCGGCCCTCGCCCTGGCGCACCCCCTCGCCATCGCCTCGGCCTTCCTGTCGGCGCCGCTCACCAGCCTGACGCCGGTGATCGGCGCCGGCTACGTGGTGGCCTTCGTCCAGGCCTACTTTCGGCCGCCAAAGGTCAAGGAATTCCAGTCCGTGGGGGACGACTTCATGCGCCCCAAGCGCTGGTGGGGCAACAAGTTGCTGCGCATCCTCCTGGTCTTTATCCTGACCGGCCTGGGCAGCATGCTCGGATCGGTGGTCGGCGGCTGGGAGATCCTCACCAATCTCTTCCAGTAACCTCTGCCTAGCATGACCCGAGCCGACCTCCTGCGCGCCATCCCCTCCGTCGACCGCCTGCTGGCGGAACCCGCTTTGGAAAGCCTGTTGGCGGACCACGGGCGCGGCGCGGTGCGGGCCGAGCTGCGTAGCCTGTTGACGGAATTGCGAGCTGCGGCAGACCTGGAGGCCGACCACCTGCGGCCGGAAGCACTGGCGGACCGCCTGGGGCTGCGTCTGGCCCACCGCTACTATGGCGAGGTGATCAACGCCACCGGCGTGATCCTCCACACCGGCCTCGGCCGCGCCCCGCTGGCAGATGCCGCAGCGGAACGTCTGGCCGCCGTCGCCGGTCGTGCCCAACGCCTGGAGATCGATCCCGACACCGGCGAGCGAGGGGGCCGCGACGAGGGCTGCGCCCGGCTCCTGCGGGAGTTGACCGGCTGCGAGGCGGCCACCGTCGTCAACAACAACGCCGGTGCCACCCTATTGATCCTCGCCGCCCTCGCCCGCGGCCGGGACGTGGTGCTGTCGCGCGGCGAGATGGTCGAAATCGGCGGCTCCTACCGTGTGCCGGACATCATGGAAGAAAGCGGTGCCATGCTCGCCGGCGTGGGCACCACCAACCGCACCCACGGCGACGACTACCGCCGGGCGATCGGCGACAACACCGGTCTGCTGCTCAAGGTGCATACCTCCAACTACCGCGTCGAAGGGTTCACCGGCGAAGTGGACATCGAGGAACTCGCCGCCATCGGGCGCGACGCCGGCGTGCCGGTGGTTCACGACCTGGGATCCGGCAGCCTGATCGATCTCGCCGTCCACAGCGCGGAACCGGCGCGGCGGGCGGCATTGGCCGGAGAACCGCGGGTCCAGCACTCGCTCGCCGCCGGCGCGGACCTGGTGTGCTTTAGCGGCGACAAGCTCGTCGGCGGTCCGCAAGCGGGGATCATCGCCGGCCGGCGCGAAGCGGTGGAGCGCTGCCGGCGTCACCCGCTGTTTCGCGCTCTGCGGCCGGGACGGCTGGTCTATGCGGCCTTGGAGGAAACCCTCCGCATCTTCCGGGCGGGCGACCAGGCGGCCCTGGCGGAGTTGCCCGTGCTGCGGCGCCTCGTGGCCGATCTGGCCGTTCTCGAAGAGCGGGCCAGAAGCCTCGCCGGCGAACTCTCGAATCTCATCGGTCTGCGGGCCGAAGCCGCGCCCAGCGTCGCCCGGGCCGGCAGCGGCTCGCTGCCCGCCCGCGACCTGCCGAGCTGGGCGGTTCGCCTGTCCGCCGAAGGCTACGATCTCAAGGCTCTCGCCCATCGCCTGCGCACCGGCCACCCGGCGATCTTCGGTCGCCTGCACGACGGCGCCCTGTGGCTCGACCTCTCCACCGTCGGCGCGGGCGAAATCTCCACCCTCGTCGCTCGCTGCCGCGCCAGCGTCGAGGCCCCCTGAGGCTGTGAGGATGCGGCGCGTCGTCGTAGGAACCGCCGGCCACGTCGACCACGGCAAGACCCGCCTGGTCGAGGCCCTGACGGGGATCGATTGCGACCGCTGGGCGGAAGAGAAAGAGCGCGGCATCACCATCGACCTCGGCTTCGCCCACCTGCGCGATCAAGGACCGGGCGAGGGGGACCTGCAGGTCGGTTTCGTCGACGTGCCGGGGCATCAGCGGTTCCTGCACAACGCGCTGGCGGGGATGGGCGGCATCCGCCTGCTGCTGCTGGTGGTCGCCGCCGACGAGGGGGTGATGCCGCAGACCCGCGAGCACGTGGCGATCTGCTCCCTCCTCGGCATCCCGGCGGCCCTGGTGGTGCTGACCAAAGCCGACCTGGCGAGCGAAGATGTCCTCGAACTGGCGGAACTGGAGGTCGAAGAACTGCTGGAATCGACGCCCTTCGCCGGCGCGCCGGTCCACCGGGTGTCGAGCCTCACCGGCGACGGGGTCGAGGAACTACGGCTGGCCATTCTCCTCCTCGGACGGCGCCACGCGGTGGAGCCACCGGCGGAGGACGCACCGGCCCGCCTGCCGGTGGATCGCGCCTTCCTCCTCACCGGCCTGGGAGTGGTAGTCACCGGCACCCTGACCAGCGGCCGCATCCAGCCGGGAGATACCCTCGAGACCCTGCCCGGTGGCCTTTCGGCGCGGGTCCGGGGGATCCAGGTACACGGCGAAGGGCGGGAAGAAGCGGTCGCCGGCGAACGCACCTCCCTACAGCTCACCGGCGTCGGCCTGGAGAAGGTCCCCCGGGGCACCCAACTCGCGACTCCGGAGACCTTCGAGAGCACCCGTTCCCTGGTCGCCCGGTTCACCCTGCTGGCCGATGCGCCCGCCCCCCTCGACGGCACCATGCCGGTACGGATCCATCTCTATGCCCAGGAAGTGGTCGGCCGCATGCGACCGTTGGAACCGCGGACCTTGCAGCCGGGTGAAGCCGGTATCGTGGAACTGCGGCTGGCGGCGCCGGTGGCCGCCATTCGGGGGGATCGCTTCATCGCCCGCCGCCCCTCCCCCGCCGCCACCCTTGGCGGCGGCATGATCCTCGACCCGCAGTGGCGCCGGCGCCGCCGGGCCGAGATGTTGGCGACCCTCGAAGGGCTGGCCGGGAACCACCGAAACGCCCTTCTCGCCTGGGTCGCCGGCGAGCGCGAGCGCGGCATCGAAACGGATCGCCTGGCGCGCCGCCTGGGCCAGCCGGCCGTCGCCGTCACCGAGGACCTGCGCGGAATGGCGGCGGAGGGCCGCTTGCTGGAGGTGGTGGGAACCGGCGGCAGGGAAAGCGCCTGGCTCGATCCCGGCTGCCTCGACCGGGCCGAAGAGCGCGCCCGGCGGGTGCTCGACACCTATTTCGCCCGCGATCCGATGGCCCGCGGCCTGCCAAAGGCCGAGGCGCTGAAGCGGATTCTGCCGGGAGTGGCGCCGACGGTGGCCGCCTTCCTGCTCGATCGCCTGGACAAGCGTGGGGTGTTGACGGCCGCCGGCGGCTTGATTCTACAGCCGGGCCGTGAGGTCACCCTCGAAGGCGACGCCAAAGCGCTGGCAGACTCCCTGGTGGAATTCTTGAACCGCGGCAAGGGTCCGGCGCCGGAGAATCCGGCGCTGGTCGCGAGCGCTCTCGAAGCCGAGGATTCCCCGTTCGAAACGGCCCTCCGCTTCCTGCTCGACGAGGGCACCGTTGTGCGCCTACCGGGCGGCATGATCCACACCGCCGCGGCCTTGAACGACCTGCGGCAAGATCTCGTCGCCAGCGGCTGGGAGCGCTTCTCGGTGCCGCAGTTCAAAGAGCGCTACGGCCTCTCCCGCAAGACCGCCCTGCCGCTGCTCGAACATCTGGACTCCATCGGCGTTACTCGCCGAGTCGGCGACGAGCGGCAGCTCGTGGGACGCTAGAGGGTCCTCTTGGGCGGCAGGAGCGCGTTCGCCAGCAGCAGCCCGGTGACAATTGCCGTCGCCACCAGCACCATCGAAAAAGCTGACTGAATCCCGCCGACGGTGTCGCGGTCCACCAACATCGACATGCCGCGGAAGCCGATCGAGCCGGGCACCAACATCAGCAATCCGGGAAGCTGCATCACCCCGGCCGGGCGATGCCGGAGGCGGGCGAACAGATTGCTGGCGAGGCCGACCACCAGCGCCGCCTGGAGCGCTCCCAGCTCCGGACCGAACAGCCGCGCTCCCTCGCGCCCGCTGTAAAGCGCCAGCACTCCGGCCAGCAGCAACCAGGGAAAGTCCCTGGGCCGGGCGCGAAAGATCACCGTCAAACCCAGAGCCGAGATCACCAACGCCAGCGGATCGGACCACCAGGGCATCGGCGCCGGCAACACCGTCGGCACCGCTCCCAGGACCGCCTCGACGGCACCGTTGCCCAGCGCCACGCCGAAGGCCATGGTGACGAAGAGCACCACCGTGCCGGCCAGCCGCGAACTGCCGGACACCAGATTGCCGGTGGCGAGTTCCCGCATCGCCACGGTCAGGGTGAGGCCCGGCAGCAAGACGATCAGGCCGGCCAACACCACAACAAAGAAGGAAACCTGGCCGGTGAAGATGGCCCCGCAAGCGGCCAGCGCCGACGCCGACGCCGCGGCGCCGAAGTCGTAGAGGCGGCCGGTGGTGGGATGGCGATCCGCCAGCACGGCCATCGCTCCCAGCACCAACCCCACCGTCCCGGCGGCCAGCATCTCCCACCAGGATCCGCCGAAGAAGCGCGCCGCGGCGCCGGAGGCGGCACCGAAGGCGAGGGTCGAAATCCACTCCCCGTAGCGCCGCGGCGCCTCGACGATGGCCCGCAGGCGGGACCCCGCCGAGCCCGGCGACACGCGATCGAGGAGCAGCCCGTCGAGCAGTTCGTCGAGCTGAGACAACTTCTCCAGGTTGAGACGACCGGGGGACAAACGCTCCAGCACCAGGCGTTGATCGGCACCGACGCCGAAGGCCGCGAACACCGAAGTCGGCGTGGCGAAGAACTGCGCCGTCTGGCCAAGCTTCTCCGCCACCCGCTCCAGCGCCTCTTCCAGGATGTGCGCCGGGCTGCCGTAGGTATGAAGTGCCCGCGCCAGGCGCATCAGCAGCTCGATCTCATAGCTGCGAACCGGCGACGGGTTCGACGGAGTGGGCACACGGTGCTTCGAGCGGCGCATGGCGGCGACGCTATCGAAAGGAGCGGGCGGAATCCATGCCCTTCCGCCGCTGTGCCCGCCGACCTCAAGCGACGGGACGGGCGATGCTCGGAGCTCTCCGGCGCACCGCCGCCAGGCCAACGGAGAGATCGGCCCACAGGTCGTCCACCGCTTCAAGCCCTACCGACAGGCGAAGCATGCCGGGGCGGATCCCGGCCTCGGCACGCGCCTCGTCGGACAACACCCGGTGGGTGAGGGCCGCCGGATGCTGGATCAAAGTGTCCGTCGAACCGAGGCTCACCGCCGGGGTGATCAGGCGGAGCGCCTGCACCAGGCGGTTTGCCGCCTCGTAGCCGCCGGACAGCTCGAAGGAAAGCACGCAACCGGGACCCGCCAACTGGCGCCCCAGGAGACCCTGAGGATCGGCCCCGTCCAATCCAGGAAACCACACCCGCGCCACCGCCGGATCCGCCGTCAGACGTTCGGCCAGCGCCTGGGCCCCGGCCTGCGCCGCGCGCACCCGCACCGGCAGGGTCTGGAGTCCGCGGTGTAGCAAATAGCCGGCGAGGGGGTGGAGCACGCCGCCGGTCACCAGCCGGACCTGGCGCAGCGCCGCGGCGGCCTCGCGGTCCGTTGCCACCACCCCGGCCAGCACGTCGCCGTGACCGCCGAGGAATTTGGTACCGCTGTGCAGAACCCATCGGGCGCCGTGGGAAAGCGGCTGCTGTAGCACCGGCGTCGCGAAGGTCGAGTCCACCAGCACCGGTACGCGACCCGCCTGCTCCACCAGCGAGGCGATGTCCCACAGATCGAGGGTGGGATTGGCGGGGGTCTCGATCAGTACCATGGCGGTGTCCGGCCGCACCGCCGCGTGTACCTCGTCCGGCGTCGTCCAGGTGACCTCGATACCGAGCAGACCGCTGGTCAACAGATGATCGCTGCCGCCGTAGAGAGGACGGCAAGCGACCACGTGCCCACCGGGACCGACGTGGGCGAGCAGGCAGGCGGTCAACGCCGCCATGCCGCTAGCAAAGGCCACCGCCACCTCCGCGCCTTCAAGGGTCGCCAGAGCCTCCTCGAAGCGAGCCACCGTCGGATTGTGCAGGCGGGAGTACACGGAGCTGCCCCGCGGCTCTCCGCCGGCCACCATCGCATCGAGACTCGACGTGCCGGCGCCGAGATCCATCAGCGGATTCGTCGTGGAGAAGTCGAGAGGAGGAGCATGTACACCCAGCTCGGCCAGGTCACCACGCCCGGAGTGGACCGCACGAGTATCGATGGAAGACGGGTAAGATGGTTCGTTGCGTCGCATGGTGAACCCAGAATAGAATCAGATTCGCACTCAGACGCTATTGACCGAATAAAATTCGGATATCGATCCCATGCGCGCCCTCGACCGAACAGACCACGCCCTGCTGACGGCTTTGCAGAAGAATGCACGGATCACCAACAAGGAGTTGGCAGTTCAGGTGGGCCTCGCGCCCTCCACCTGCCTCGAACGGGTACGGCGGTTGGAACGCGGCGGCGCCATCACCGGCTACCACGCGGAAGTCTCGCCGAAAGCCCTTGGCATCGGCATCCAGGCCTTGATCGCCATCCGCCTCACCCGCCATTCCCGCGACCGGGTGGACAGCTTCCGCCGCCACGCCCTCACCCTGCCGGAAGTCATCGCCATCTACCACCTCGCCGGCGCCAACGACTTCCTGGTGCACGTCGCCGTCCAGGACTCCAACACCCTGAGAGACTTCGCCCTCTCCGCCTTCACCACCCGCCCCGAAGTCGCCCACCTGGAGACCAACCTGATCTTCGAACACCAAAGCAGTACCACCCTGCCAATGCTCGCGAAACCCATGGAGTGGGCAGGGTAGTTTCAGGGGGGCTGGGCGCCCCCCTCAACCCGACAAAGTGTCATTGTTCGGGTTTCACCCTCGTCCTCGACAGCTCTGCTGCCGCCTCGCCCACAAGGACTCGGTCGTAACTCCAAGCCTGCTTCTCCATGGGATCCCCTGGCCGTCGCTCTCACCGGAGGGCGACTCTGACCGAGCGAGCACGGAGCGCAACTTGTCTGAGCTGAGATGAACGACGAAGCGAAAAATCGCGGCGCGATGAGCGAAGATCTAAAACGGCACCCAGGTGACCCGGCGAGTTCGAGCACCGCGCACAGCCGGTCAGGGTCGCCCGGCCCCAAGGGACGGTCGGGTCACCCGGCAGCCGCCCGACCATCCAGTTCCAGAATCTCAGCCGCCCCCTGCATGGCCGCAAGAACATTTCCAACGTGCTCCCAGAGTTCAAGCCCACCGTCGTAGCACTCGCGAGAGAAATCCTCCGTCGCCGCCCGCACATGCTCCCGGTCCACCCCGGCCGCAAAACTCTTCTCCTTCCAAGACTTCTTCACCGACTTGAGCCTGAGCTGACGCACATCCTTGTGCGGCCTCACCAAAACCGCCGCAATGATCAAGCCGGTGATCTCATCGCTCGCCAGCAGGGCAAACTCCATCGGCATCGTGCGCTCCACCCCGGTACCGGCCGTATTGTGAGACAGGATGGCACGCACCACCTCCTCCGGGCAGCCGCGGTCGCGCAAGATCGGCGCCCCGTTTGCCGGATGAGACTCCAGAGTCGGGTGAACCTCCCAGTCGAAATCGTGCAGCAACCCCGCCAGACCCCATGCCTCCGGATCGCCCCCCAAGCGCTCCGCATAGAGGCGCATCACCGCCTCCACTGCCAGCATGTGCCGACGCAAACCATGGTCGGCAACATATTCCCGCACGATGTTCCAGCCCTCGTTCCGATCCATCGGCCCTCCTCCCATTGCGCGGCGCATCATAGCAATGGCCCTTACACAGCGACCGGCTGAGCGCTAGACTGCGTTTCGAGGCAGGAAGCTTGCAGGCTTCCCGCCTCGGCCGCCGGACCTTCTGCGTGGCCCCCGACTCGCTCCAACAACCCAGCCGAACATCGAGGATCAAACTAGCCATGCGATATCGAACGCTCACCGCTCTCGCCCTTCTGGCCGCTCTCGTCTCCGGGACCACCGCCGCCGACGCACCGTCCCGAGAGGCCCTCGCCGCCGCCGAGCACGCTCGCGCCACCTACGGCGCGGCGACGGAAGAAGCCCTCGGCCGGCTGGTCACCTTCCGCACCTTCAAAGAGGAGGGCGTCGAGAACGCGGACAACCCCGAAGTCCACGGAATGAGCGAATACCTCGCCGCCAAAGCAGAAGAACTGGGCCTCGAATTCGAAGACCACGGCGCCGTGGCGATCATCGCTCTTGGCAAGGGCAAGGGACCGGCCAAGCGCCTGGGCATCGTCACCCACGGCGACGTCCAGCCGGCGGATCCGGGCGAGTGGGCCAAGGACCCCTTCGTCCTCGACACCGAGAGCGACCCGGGCAAGTTGATCGCCCGCGGTACCGAGGACGACAAAGGCCCCATCGCCACCGCCCTCTACGCCATGAAGACCCTGAAGGATCTCGACGTCCCCCTCGACCGGCGGATCGAGCTGATCGTCTCCTACACCGAAGAGAGCGATTGGACTCCCTATCGCGAGTTCCTCGCCGGCTGGGAACCGCCGGCCCTGAACGTGGTGATCGATGCCTCCTACCCGGTGGTGGTGGCCGAAAAGGGCTGGGGCTCGATTCACCTCACCCCCGCCGCACCGGAACCGGAAGTCGCCGCGCCCGGTGAGGAAGCCACCCCTGCGGGGCCGCGCCTCGAGTCGATCACCGGTGGCGCCTTCCTGTCGCAGATCCCCGGCCGCGCCGAAGCGGTCATCCTTGGACCGGTGCCGGGTCTAGTCGGAGTGCTGGGGGATCGCCTCCGCGTCCGTCAAGCCGCCGGCGCCGACGTCGAGATCGAGATGAAGGGCGAGACCGACAAGCTCACCCTGCGCGCGAAGGGCGTCGCGGCACACTCCTCCACTCCCTGGAACGGCAAAAATGCCATCACCCACCTGGCGGCAATCCTCGACAACATCCCGTGGCAGGAAACCCAGGCCACCCGGACGGTGCGCCTGATCAACGATCTGGTGGGCCTGGGCGACGAGGCAGAAAAGTTCGGCGACCTCGCCTACGCGCACGACTTCATGGGACCCCTCACCCTTTCCCTCACCACCCTGGAAGCGAACGACGAAGGTCTGTTGACCGCCGGCATCAACATCCGGCGGCCGGCGGGGCGCAGCAACGAAGAGGTGGAGGGAGCGATCCGCGACGCGGTGAACGCCTGGAGCGAGGAGTGGAAGATTCCGGTGGCGATGGAGATGCGGATCGGCGAGCCCTACTACCCGCAGGGCGCGCCACAGGTTCCGGTCCTCCTTTCCGTCTTCGAGCACTTCACCGGCCAGGAGAACCCCCAGCCGCTCTCCATCGGCGGCGGCACCCACGCTCGGCTGATGCCAAACGGCGTCAATTTCGGGCCGTCGATGCCCGGCGAGGTCTACACCGGCCACACGGAACATGAATTCCTGACCCGCGAGCAGCTTCTCCTGAACCTGGAGATGTACACCGCCATGCTCGTAGAGCTAGCAGGGCGCTGAATCGGCTTCGCCGAGTCTCTCAGCGCTCCTGCTAGCTGTTCGTTTTCAGGGGAGCTTGGCGCCCCGCCCGCGGTCCGTTCCTCGCCCTCACGGGCTCACCCCGATCATCGGCGGCTAGGCCGCCGCCTCGACTTCACGGTCTCGGTCGCATGAAGGACGGAGTCGCTATGTCGCCGAAGGCTTTGTCTTCGAGGGCTTTTTCGCCGGGGCTTTCGCCTTCACGGGCTTGGTCCTAGGAGCTCTCCCCTTCGACGGCGCCTTGCGCTTGCGGGTCTTCACTTTGCGCAGCGAACCCTGCCAGTCTCCGGCCTCCGGCTCGGTGACGGCGACGTTGGCCGCCAGGTCATCCCGCACCCGCTGGTGCAGGCTCTCTTCCGGCAACCGATTGAGGACCCGGCGGATGCGGGCAATGCCGCCGCGCGGGTAGGCCAGGTGGCACACCGGATCGCCCGGCTTGACCGCCGGCAGGGTGGTCAGGCCGAGCACCACCGCGCCCTTCGGTGCCGCCATGACGGATTTCTCCTCGCCGATCAGGTTGGTCACGGCGGCCACCGGTTGTCCCTTGCGAAGAACATCGCCGGGCGCCGTGTGGAAGGTCAACATACCGCCTTCATCGGAGCGCAACCACTCGGTCTTCTCCGCCTCCGCCCGGTAAGCGGGCTTCTCCGGCTCGCCCTCCACCATGCCGAGGTCGATCAGCACGTTGCGCACCGCCCGCACCCCGAGCTCCACGATCCCCGGTTCGATCTTCCACACCTCGCCGGCCTCCAGGGTCACCGTCGGCACGTCGGCGGCGCAGGCGGCGCGGCGGAGCGTACCCGCCGGCCCTTTGGTGTCCACCGTCACCGGCCAGCCGACGGCTTGGGCCAGGCGCCGTACCGCCGGCTGGGAGAGGTCGGCTCGGATGTTCGGAAAGTTGGTTCGCCGCACCGCCGCCGAGTGGAAGTCCAGGCAGAAGTCGCAAGGCGCGATGAGCTGATCGAACACCTTGCGGGCGAACCGGCTCGCCAAACTACCGCTCCTCGAACCCGGGAAGTAGCGGTTCAGGTCCCGACGGTCCGGCAGGTAGCGGGACAGTCGTTCGAAGCCGAGAATGTTGACCACCGGCACCAGCACCAGGGAGCCGGCGGCCAGCTCGAAGGGCCGATGGAGAATCAACCGCCGCACGATGCCGGTGCCGTTGATCTCGTCACCGTGGACCGCACCCACCACCAGCACCACCGGTCCCGGCTGCACAGCGCGCTCCACCCGCACCGGCAGAACGACTTTCCCGCCACTGTAGCTCTCGGTGACCGCAACGGAAAGACTGCGGCTGCGACCCGGAGGGATCTTTCTTCCGGCGATCACCAGTGCCTCGGCGGCAGCTTTCCCCATCATGCTTTCCTTGGCTCCGCCGCCGCGACGGTGCCCTTGCGCAACCGGCGCAACCGCGGCGGTGCATGCTCGGGCATCAGGCCGCGCAAGGTGTCGAGCTTGCCGAAGCACAGCAGGCGATCGCCCACTTCGAGCACCCGGGAAGATCTGGGGTTGGCGATCGCCTTGCTTTCCCGGTGCAGGGTCAGGACCGAAACGTCGCGATCCCGCAAGCCGGTTTCGGCCAGGGTCTTGCCGACGAGCTCCGAATCTTCCGGGATGGGCACCTCGGCGACCCCGTAGCCCCGGCTCAGCATCAGCCGCTGGCGAAGATCCACGTCCGGAAAGCGCACCTGATCGATAACGTACTCGACGATCGCCCCGGCGACGTCGATCTGCGAGGCAGCCTCGATGCCCTGTAGCCCGGGCGACGAATTGACCTCCATCACCTGCGGTCCCTCGGCGCCTTCGAGCATGTCCACGCCGGCAATGCGCAGCCCCAGGATCTGGGCCGCCTGCACCGCCGTCGCCTCGTACTGGTCGTCGAGTTCCACCGCCATGGCCGATCCACCACGATGCACATTGGAGCGAAATTCGTCACCCGCCGCCCGCCGGCGCATCGCCGCCACCACCCGATCGCCCACCACCAGCGCCCGGATGTCGCGCCCCCGGCTCTCGGCTACGAACTTCTGGATCAACACGTTTTGCGAGGTGCTCTGCAGGGTCTCGATGATCGCCTGGGCGCTGTCGATCGTCTCGGCGAGGATCACGCCGATGCCTTGCGTGCCTTCCAGCAGCTTGATGATCACCGGCGCGCCGCCCACCCGCTCGATGGCCGGCAGGACGTCCTGCCGGCGTTTGACGAACTCGGTGGCCGGGATTCCGATCTTGTGGCGGCTCAGTTTCTGCAGCGAGCGCAGTTTGTCGCGGGAGCTGGAGATGCCGATGGAGGGATTGGCCGTGAACACCTGCATTTGCTCGAACTGGCGGACCACGGCGGTGCCGTAGAACGTCACCGAGGCGCCGACGCGAGGGATCACCGCATCCAAATCCGCCAGCGGTTTGCCGCGGTAGAAGAGATCCGGCGACTCCTCTTCGAGCGAAATCGACATCTGCAGCACGTCGAGGAGCACCACCTCGTGCCTGCGACGGCGCACCGCCTGGACCAGCCGGCGGGTGCTATAGCTCTGCGGCGAACGGGAGAGAATGCCAATCTTCATCGAGATCTCCGACGCCGGGGCCGACGCATTGAAATGAGATAGCTGCGGCCGGCATCGACCAGGAAATGTCCCTCCAAGGCGCGACGCCCAAGGAGCATGCGGCAGACCAACTTCGGTCGGCGCACCAGGCCGAGCTCCACCTCCACCCGGTGGCTGCCGATCTCCATCTCGGTACGCACGAACAAACGGTCGTGGGCTTGACCATTGCTGGAACGCACCCGCGCCTTGCGCACGATGGACGCCTCCACCACGCGGTGGTCCTCCGGTGTGCGGCGGTCGAGGATCACCTCGAAGCTCACTCGCCCGCCGGGCAACTCCACCAGATTGGCCACGTCGATGGCGCTCGACCGCGCTCCGGTGTCTGACTTCGCGCGGATGCCGGGAATCCCCCAAAGCGGCAACGCCACTCGCTCCAACCAGCCGATCGCCGGCAGCCCTTCCGGGCCGGGTACGGGATCCTGAATTCTCACGCGGAAAGCGGCGGAGGGAAGGTCGGGGAGAACATCGGTGGGAACAACCTATCACCCCTGATTTGCGGAGAAACAACCACCTGGCGGAATCCGCAACGCAAACGAGAAAAGGCCAGAGATTTTCATCTCGGGCCTTTCACTCTTCCGTGCGGAAGGCTCCATCTGAGCACCGGCCCTGCGAACGGCCCGGAGCCCCCAGGGCGAGGCGCCCCCGGCGAGGCGGCGCCGGAAGCGCCGAGGATGGGGTGAACCCCAAGGGCGAGGGGGCGCCTAGCCCCCCTCAAAAAAACAAACTAGCGGTGCTGCTGCAAAGATGCGAGAAGCGCACCTTCAGCAGTCTGCTAGTCACAGTGGCATTCGCGGCCCAGGCAACAACCGTTGGCGCCACACTCGAAGTCTTCTTCACACTGGATGCCTTCGATACACATGAAGTGGGTGGACGTGGGCAACGCCGACGCGGCCTGCTGAGTGCCGAGGAGGGTGTCCAGATCGACCACCCGCTCGCTCTGGAGCGTCTCTTCCTGGACCAGGTCCTGGAGCTGCGCGGCCGGTTCCTCGGCGGAGGTCGCCAGGGCGAGACCGAAGGCCAACAGGGCGGCGAGCAGAATCGTGAGGGTCTTCTTCATCGGGGTGAGGCTCCTTTCCACAAGGGTGATGCCGCGTTTGCAGCGCAGCGAAGGTGGGCCCGACGACCGGGCTCCTAGCCTGCCCTTCTCACCGTCAACCTACTGCGAGTCCGTATGCCACTGAATCTGCTGCGTGATCCGCTGAATCTGCTCCTCGACGTACTGAAAGTACGCCTTCGTCACAGAACCCGCGGATGCCTTGCGTCTTCTTACGACCTACGGCCTCTCGCTTGGGGTCGCCGGTGAGGAAGGCAGGCTTGATGGCACGAAGCGAGCCATTCTGCCGGAGAGGTGCCGGCCCAACGCCGAGAGGTTTAGTGGAAAGGAGAATGTGCGACCAAGGATTCGCCGAAGGGACAGAGCCAGGCTAGCGGACGTCTCGAATCAGCTCTTCCAGGCGGTCGAGGCCGCGGGCGATCTCGTCGATCGGAGGACCGAAGGACAGCCGCACGTGATTGCGAAAGCGCGACACCCGGCGGGAGCGCCGCCGCCCCGGATTGATGTCGAAGAACACCCCCGGAACGCAGATCACCTTCCGACCGAGGGCCGCCTGGAAAAAGGTCGGGCCGTCGGACAGGGTCTCCGGCAAGGCATCGAGGGAGACGAAGGCGTAAAAGGTGCCGTCAGGCTCCCGGTCGAGGCGCATGCCGAGTTCGCGCACCCGGCGAATCATCAGTTCCCGCTTGGGCAGGAAGGCTCGCCGAATCGCCTCCGTCTCGGCCAGCACCACGTCCGGTTCGAGGAGGTCGACGGCGGCGCGCTGCAGGGGGCACGAACCGCCGCCGTCCAAGAACGAGCCGGCGCTCTCCATCGCCTCGATCACCGACCGCGGCCCCAGAGCCCAGGTCACCCGCCAGCCGGGATAGCGCCAGTTCTTGGTCAAGCCGTCGAAGATCACCACCGGATCGCGGTCGACGTCCTCGACATAGCGGGCGGCGCTCACCACCGGCAGCGGCTCTTCCGGGTGGTCACGCCACACATAGTGCGAATAGAACTCGTCGAGTAGCAAGGTGCAGTCGAGTTCCCGGCCCACCGCCACCCAGCGGTCCAGCTCCGGTCCGCAAACCACCTTTCCCATCGGGTTGGAGGGGTTCGACAACAGCAACGCCGACAGGCCGCGGCCAGAGACTTCCCGACGCAGATCCTGCGGCGAGAACTCGTAAGCCCGCTCGCGGCTCAAGAGAATGGGAATCGCCGTCACCCGCCGAAAGATGTCAAGCAGCTCTTCGTAGGCCGTGTAGTCCGGCAAGAAATGGCCCAGGTTGACCCGCCCGAGGGCTGCCGCCGTGCGGGTGAGAGCCGCCCGACCGCCGCCCGAGATGCCGACGTTTTCCGCCGCATACTGCGACTTCCGCCCGCGCCGATACAGGCGGTTGTAGAGCTGCGCCACCGCATCGCGTAGCTCCCAAAGTCCAGGGACCGGCGCGTAGTCGCGATCCCGCGGGTCGATCGGTACCGCCTCGACCCGCGGCGGCGCGCCGGGTAGCTCGCCGGTCTCCGGTTGTCCCTGGCCCAGGTTGCACCACTCCGGATCGCCCGCCCGGAAGCCGTGAGCCTGGGCCTGGTTGGTGACGTAGATCACCCCCGTACGGGGAACCGGCCGAAAGGCCTGCAGCGGATCGTCGCCGGGTTGGGCAGGAGTGAAGGCGGACGGCGTCATAGCCCGGGACACTAACACCCGCGGACCGCACATCCGCCACCGAGCGGTGGGTTACGATCATCCCGTGAACACCACCCCTCCTCCGCCGAACCCTCCGGAGCGGCGCTCGCCCTCGCGCGGCTTCCTGGTGTGGCTGCTCGTCGTCCTGGTATTCGTGGCGATTCTGACCGGCGGAACGCTCTATTTCGTGCGCTCGATTCTCGAGATTCCGGGCAAGACCGTGGACGCCGGACGAGAATTGCTGGAAGACGTGCGCTCCGTGGCCGCCGCCTTCCGCCAGGGCACCGTGGAGACCTCCTTTCGCGGCTACCTGGTCTCCCTGGAGGGCACTTCGCGCCTGCAAATCGCCACCCTGGAGCAGATGGAGACCTTCGATCTGCGCGACCGCGCTGCCCTCTTCTGGGGGGAGTTGGAGTTGCCGGAGGTGGTGGTCGAGGTTTCGGCACCGGTCGAGTACACCTACTTTGTGGACCTCGAAGGAGACTGGCGGATCGAGCAGGTGGGCCACGTCGTGCAGCTTCTCGCCCCGGCCATCGACAACAATCGGCCGGCGGTCAATCCGTCGGAGATCGAGTACCGGGTGCGGGAATCGAGCCTCTTGCGGGACGAACAGCCGGCCCTCGACGAACTGAAGAACCGCTTCGCCGAACTCGCCGAGCGGCGCGCCCGCGACCACCTTCCGCTGGTCCGGGAAACCGCCCGCATGGAGGTCGAAGCCTTTGTCCGAACCTGGCTCCTCCACAGCTTCTCGGATGGCGCCGACGTTGCGGTGGTGGTGCGCTTCGCGGACGAGGATCGGCCGCGAAGTCCAGTGCTCGACCGCCTACGGGAGATACCGGCGAACGGCTAAGGGAAAGAAGTGGTCCAGACGGAAGTATTGCCGGACTCGAACCCATCGCTGAAGATCGGCGCGCCGCCCGCCAACTCGATGCTGTCGTTAGCGAAGCGCACGGTGCCGGCACCGTTGCGGATCTCCACAAACACCGTCTTCGTGCCGCCACCGTTCGAGAGCGGCCAGGCGACGTTCGACGAAAACGCCTGCCAGGCGGTGAACGAACCGTTCTCGTTGCGGATGCGCATCTGCGTCGCCCAGCCGTTGCCGTACAGGTAAAGATCGACGTTGCGATCCGGTGTCGAGGCGGCCTCGCGATCGATCACCACCGGGTAGCCGGTCGAGGTGCGGCCGAAAACCTGGGTCCAGTAGCCGCCAAAAGGCCCGACGATCTGCTCCTGAACGCAGTCCGTGTCCGGGTCGAAGCGCACATTGCCCAGGTCTCCGGCCTGGAAGAAGTACCCCGTGCCGACCTCCCGGTACGAGGTGGAGAGAATGTTGTTGCGGTGGCCCGGGCTGGCGAGCCAGTCGCTCATCAGGTCGGCAATGGTGTCCTGGCCGGCGGCGATGTTCTCGGCGACGCTCGACCACGGGTAGCCGGCGGCCGTCGCCCGGTCGCCGTGGTCGGTGCCCGTGTCGAGATCGCAGTGGCCGAAGAAATTGCGCTGCGCCATCGCCTGGGAGTGATTTTCGGAGGCGGTGTCGAGGGCGGCGTTGCCCTTGAGCGGCGCTAGCTGGCCGTTGTCCCAGCGGGCCTGGTTGACCGCTTCGAGGAGCTGCTGTTCCAAGCTGGCCGGTCCGCCGGCGGAGAGGGCGGTGGTTGCGAACAGGGCACCGCACAGTAGAAGAACCGAAAACTTCAAGAAAGAAGAAGCATTTTCCATAGCTCCTCAAGTATATCGGCTGATCAACTCGACGCCGGGCAGATCGCCGCGGCCGATATGCTCGCCCTCCGATGAACGACGACCAGAGCCCACCGCCCGACGAACCCAAGGTCGGCGTGGCCCCCCATCCGAAACCCTGGCCCGAGGATCCTCGCCTCGACCCGGATCTACTGGAGCACGGCGACCGGCGCAACGTGGTGGACCGCTACCGCTACTGGCGGGTGGAGGCGATCGTCGCGGATCTCGACACCCGCCGGCACCCCTTCCACGTGGCGATCGAGAACTGGCTGCACGACCCCAATATCGGCACCGTCGTGCGCAACGCCAACGCCTTTCTGGCGCGGGCCGTCCACATCATCGGGAAGCGCCGCTGGAACCGCCGCGGCGCGATGATGACGGAGGTCTACCAGCACGTCGAAAAGCACGCCAGCTTGGAGGCCTTCGCCACCTGGGCGGCCGGCGAGAACCTAGCGGTGCTGGGCATCGACAATCTACCCGGCTCGCTCCCCCTACACCGGGCGGAGATCCCTCGCGAGTGCGTGCTGCTCTTCGGCCGCGAGGGACCCGGTCTGTCGGCAGGAGCGCGAGACATGGTCCAGCAGGTGATCTCCATTCCGCAGTACGGTTCCACCCGCTCGATCAACGCCGGCTCCGCCTCAGCGGTAGCGATGGTGGAATGGTGTCGGAGATGGGCCTAGCGGCCCATCAGACGCCGCCAGGCATCCAGGCTCGGCACTCGCAGATAGTGGTTGTGCTCCAGTTCGTCGGCCAGGGTCGACGTGGGGGTGGGGCCGTAGTGGTGCCCTGGGAACAGCACCGTCGAAGCCGGCAGTTTGGCGAGCTTGCCGGTCAGGGTGTGGTACATGGCGTCCGGATCGCCACCGGGGAGATCCACCCGGCCGCAGCCCTGCACGAAGAGGGTATCGCCGGCCACCAGGCGGTCGCCGATCAAAAAGCACTGGCTACCGGGGGTATGTCCGGGGGTGTGGAGAAAGCGGACCTCGAACTCACCCAGCGCCAGGGTGTCGCCGTCGTCCACCTTGCGCAGGTCCGAGTCCGACACGCCGGTGACCTTCTTCAACCCGTCCGCCTCGTGCTTGTTCACCCAGATCGGCACTCCCTGGGCTTCGAGCAGCGCCGATACGCCCTCCACCGACAAACCGAAGAGGTCGCCGCCGACGTGATCCGGGTGATAGTGAGTGACCAGCGCGCCGGTGACCCGATAGCCATCCGCCTCGGCCAGCCGCAGCAGGCCGGAGACATCCCACGCCGGATCGACGATGACCGCCTCGCGCTTCACCGGATCGCCGATCAGGTACATGAAGTTGCGCATCTGGCCGGCCGCCGGATGGGCGGTGGCCACCTGTTGGCCGGCGAGGAGCTGACGGAAGTAGAGGGTCGGTTCGCTCAAGGGTCGCTCTCGCCAAATCAGCCTTGAGAAGAACTCCAGCGGGTCACGTCGCCGCTCTCGAAGCCGTCGTCGAAGATCACCGTCGTCGAGGCGCCCGCCTCGATGGCAAGCAACGCGCTGTAGACCTTCATCACTTCGACGGCCTGGGTCGGATTGAGGTTATCGGCGGTGTCGGTCGCCTCGTGGTAGTGCGGATAGGCACCCCAGTCGTTCGAGTAAATGGCGACCGCCGGCATATTCCGGTCGATGTAGGGCACATGGTCCGAACAGCAGGTGGCCGAGGTGGTGAACACGGTCAACCCGGTGTAGATGCCCGCCAGATCCTCGACCTGCTGGGCGAGGCCCAGGGAAACAGGCCGATAGCCGAGGATGATGTCCATCTGGGCATCGTTGGACCAGCTAATCATGTCCATGTTGAGCATGCCCTGGATCTTCGAGGCATGGCCGCCATTGACCAGCGAAAGGGCATGGGAGGCACTGCCGTGGAGGCCCTGCTCCTCACCCGCATAGCAGGCGAAGAAAACGGTCTCCTCCGTCGGGTACTGCGAAAACACCCGCGCCAATTCCACCACCCCGGAGCAGCCGCTGGCGTTGTCCTCGGCGCCCGGCGCCGTCGTCGCCGAATCCGTGATGAAGGACGTGCGTGCATCGTAGTGCCCGCCGACAATCCACCAATCGTCCGGCCGCACAGTGCCCGGCAGGGTCGCGATGACGTTCTGGACCGTCGTGCCGCTCACCTGGAAGCTGGGTGTCTCTACGGTTAGCCCAACATCCTCGAACTGCCCGACGAGCCAGTCCCGCGCGGCGGCGATGCCCGAACCGTGGGTGTGGCGGTGGAACCCCGCCAGGGTCGTCCCGGTGGTCAACCAGCGCGGCCCGTCGATGGCAGCGAGCACCTGCTGGACCGAGGGATCCGGCGATCCCAAAGCACGGGACTCTTGATTCGCCGCCTGGCGCAACAGCACCCGATTGCGCTCGAAGGGGAGCAGCGCCGCGCCGACGGAAGTGGGCCCCGGTGAGCCTTCCACCGCGGCGTGCATGGCGTGCCAGGGCGCTGAGAGATCTGCCCCGTCGCCCACCTCCACGACCGCCGAGCGCCCGGCGCGGAGCAGCACCCGCACCCCCGGAACGCCGAAATCCTTATCGTGGGCCCGGCGCAACAGGCGCAACCGATCCTCCTCGACGTCGTCGTGGCGAAGGCGCACTTCGGCGACGCCGGAAACCGTCGCCGGAAGTTCCACACCGCCGCACAAAAGCAACTCCGTACCGGCTTCCGTCCACCAGGCCACGCCATCGATCCGCTTGAGGTCCGCGAGGCGCTCAAAACCGACCCCATCGATATTGACCACGGCGCAGGTGAAGAACGGGCGTTCCGCTCCAGGGGCGGCGGCCGCGGAAGTCAGGGCCACGAGCAGGCAGGTGAGAATCAGGCGTCGCATCTGGGAACTCCTCAGCACGAAGAATAGAAAGCGCAGCAATCAAACTAACACAGCGAGCCCGGGCCGCAGCGATGATCGCCTACAGCTCGAACTCCTGGCCTTCGCCGGCGACGGCAAAGCCGCGCTCGGCGACCCGCCGGGCGGCCGCGCTCTCCGGCTCCAAGGCCGGGTTCGAATGATTGAGGTGGGTGAAAAGAATCTCCGGCGATGCCCTACCGGCGAAACGCTCCATCGAGTCGACGATCAGCGGATGACCGATGGAGTCCACCGTCCGGCCGGGCAGTTCATCCGCCGAGTAGAAGGTGCCGTCCAGCAGCGCCACATCGACCTGATCGAGGATCTCTTCCACCGGCGCGCTCCACCGTCCCCAGGGTTCCGTGTCCGGCATGTAGAGGAGCGACCGGTTCGGCCCGGTGATTTTCCAGGCGACGGTGTCCGAATACTCGTCGCGGTGAGGTACCGCGAAGGGTGTCACCGTCACCCCATCGCCCAGCTCGCGGGAGGTGCCCGGCGCCGTCTCCTGGAGGGACAGGTTGCCCATTCGAACTAGCTGATCCCACGGCCCGTGGCCCGACAGGAAACCGGCCATACGCGGCGTGCAGTACACCGGCAGATCCCGGGCGTGCACCGCCTCGAAGCCGAAAAAGGCCAGGCCCAGGTAGTGACCGATGTGGGCGTGGGTCAGAAGCGCTCCATCGACCGGCTCGCGGTCCACCCGGTCCGGTGGATCGTTGCGCACGTCCATCAAACCGTCGAGCTGGCGCCGGACATCCGGCGACACGTCTACCAGGAACACCCGTTCGCTCGCCGGCAGCACGATCGCCAAGGAGGTGACGGCGCGCCGGAAGGACGGCTCTCGACGCGCTCGGTCACAGCGATCGCAGGCGCAGGCGGCATGGGGCAAACCGCCGTCCTGGGCGGTTCCGATCACCCGCACGTAGGGTGAGCCGGCGGCGCGGGCGGAGATGCTGGACGGCTCCCTCGGGGATTCGCTGAACGCTTTCTCTGGAGGTTCGTTCATCGCCGGGCTGCCGCAGGCCAAGCCCGCCGCGGCAGCGAACCACAGCAAAATAGGTGGGCATCGTAGACGTCTCGGCCCGCCTCGGTACGATACGGCAGCGGTAGACAGGATCATCGAAGACGAGCGCCGTGGGCATCGACAACCGGCGCTCACCCAGGGTACCAAAGACCCGCCGGCCTTTTTCTAGGAGAATCCCTGCCTCGTTAGTTTATGCTTGGCCCCAGAAATCTACGCGGCGAAAACGCCGGAATTCTGCCCGATCCAGCGAGAATCGACACCATGCCTTCCGACGAAAACCCTCCCGTCAGAGACTTTCTCGATCGCCTCGAACAGCGGCGGCTGAGCCAGAAGGAGTCCTTCCACGAATCGGTTTCGGAGCGGCGCCAGATCGGCGAACGATTCCGGCAGGTCCAGGAGCAAGCCATCCTGCCGGCCCTGGGAGAAGTCGGCCGGGAACTCGAACGCCGCGGCCACCACCCCAAGGTTCGGAACGAAGGCAGCACGGTGACCTTCACCGTCGGCGTGAAGGGGGTGAACCCCAAAATCGGAGTGTTGCGCTTTCGGCTGCTCGACGATCCGGCGGACCAGATCCGGGTGGATTTCGAAGGGGTGGTGCTGCTCCAAACCCGCTACCGGGTGAAGCTGTCGGAGTTCACCCGCAAACTGGCGACGCGGCTCACCCTGCACTTCACCGAAGCCCTGCTCAAAGACTGAACCGTCGCTCCGAAGTCAACCTCCCGAACAAGAATTTAGGGAAAAAGAGCGGGCCACGGGTTCTTCAATCGTGGCCCGCTGAATCTGCCAGTCCTACCCTCCGGCCTCAAGTGCTCTGTTTGAGGCGCAGAATCCGGCCCGCCGCGAAGGCGAGCAGTAGCCCTAGCATTGCCAATCCCATGGGTCCCAGAGCGGGAATCTCGAGAAGGCTCCCGAGGTCGAGCGTCACTTCCGTCGGCTCCTCGTTGTCCGTCGGATTGTCGTTTCCGTCGGGGTCCGGTGAAGGCCCGTCCTGGGACTTGTCGGTCACCGTTGTGCCCTGCGGGCTGGTGCCTGCGCCCGTCGCCGAGCAGACATAGGGCCCCGCGAAGTCGCCCGGCACCAGCCGGACGATCAACTCCAGGCTCCCCAGCTCACCGATCGCCAAAGTGTCCAACCCGGCCAGCAGGTCTGTATCGCCGGACCCGTCGAAGGCGCCGTTGGCCGTGAGGTTGGCGCTCGCCACCAGCGACTCGACGGCGAAGGACACCGCCTCAGCGAAGGCGACGGACAGGTCAGACGACACCTGCACCGACTCGAGCGGCACATTGCCGAAGTTCTCTATTTGAATCTCGTAGGTGATGAGCCAGGAGCCATCGCCATTGTCCAGCACATCGGTGGCTTCCTTGGCGACACCGATCATCACGTCTTCCGGCAACAGTTCGAGGCCGTAGTCTTCGATCTCGCCGTCCGGCGCTGGCCCGGTGGGTGCAAGGCCGGCCTGGGAGCTGTAGCGGAAACGCGCGCAGACCGGCCCGACGACGGTCACCGCCGGCACATCGACCGCCAAGGTGGTCGAACCCGCCGCCAGGGCCACATCGATGGCCACCGCCTCGTTCGCCAGATCACCGAAAACACCGTTACCGTTCCAGTCGATCCAGCCGTTGAGCACAGCGCCATTGGCCGCTTCGATCACGACATCGATGGTGCTTGACGGCACCACCATGGCCGGCAACACGACGCCATCCTCGTCGTCGACGCCGCCGTTGTCGTCGCCACCGTGGGCTGCATCCGGTTGACCGTCGACTTCTTCGTCGACCAGAGTGCCGAGGGTGGGATTGTCGACCGGCAGCACCGCGTGGCGCGGACCATCGTTCGCTAGCAGAGTTGCGTAGGGTGCCGGAGCGTCGCCCCAGTCCAGGCCCTTGAGGAGGAAGGTGTAGTCCTCCACTTCGCCGTCCGGCGCCGGAGCGGCGGTGTCCGTCGGAGTCAGGCCGCCGGTGGAACTCAACCGGAAGCGGGCGTATGAATTTCCCGCTTCCAGATCGCAGGGCACATCGAAGGGCAGCGAGTTGGCGCCGGTCACCAGGCCGGCGCTGGTGCCGCCGAACAGGTGCTCCGCCGGGTGGTCGAAATCGCCGTCGCCGTTCCAATCGATCCAGGCGTCGAGGAAAGCGGTGGAGATCGTCGAGGAGTTGGTCAACGAGGCATCGAGGATCGATGCCTCGCAGGCGGCCGCCATCGCCATACCCTTCGCGAAGACGATGCCGTCTTCGTCCGCCCCGTCGCCATCCGCGCCGGCCGTCGGCTGACCATCCGATTCGGAATCTTCACCGTTACCGAGGGCAAAGCCGGGCACGATGGTGTGCGCCGGTCCGTTGGCTCCTTGGGTGGTGCCGTAAGTATCCGGCGCATCACCGAAATCCACACCCTTGACCTGGAAGGTGTAGTCCTCCACCTCGCCGTCGCCGGTACTACCGGTCGGTGCTAACGCACCCCCAGAGGAAAGGCGAAAGCGCCCATAGCTCACCGCCTGGGGCACCGCCATGCAGGGCACGTCGTAGCTGAGAGCGTTGGCCCCCTCCGCCAACGCCTGACTGGTGCCGCCAAACAGATGCTCTGCCGGGTGGTCGAAGTCGCCGTCGCCATTCCAGTCGATCCAGGCGTCCAATAGGGCTCCGGAAAGCCCTGCGGAATTGAGCAAGTCGACGGTCAGTCCGTTGTCCGTCGAGCAGGCGCCAGCCATCGCCATACCTCCGGCGAAGGCGACACCATCCTCGTCTACCCCATCACCGTCGGCACCGACGGAAGGTTGACCATCGGTCTCAGAATCTTCCGTCGAACCCAAGGAATAGCCCGGCACCACGCCGTGCAGGGCACCGTTCGCCGCAACCGTCGTGCCATAGGTGTCCGGCGCGTCTCCCAGATCCGCGCCCTTCACCTGCACGAGATAGTCCTCGACTTCACCATCCGCTGCGGCACCGGTCGGCGACAAGCTGCCGGCCGACGACAGGCGGAAGCGCGCATAGCTGGAACTCTGCACTACCGCATTGCAGGGCACATCGAAGGTCAGCGCGTTGGCGCCGCTCGACAGCCCTTCGCTGGTGCCGCCAAAGAGGTGCTCCGCCGGGTGATCGAAGTCACCGTCGCCGTTGAAATCGATCCAAACGTCGAGCAGCGCTGGGGAGATGCCGGCCGAGTTGGTGAGATTCGCCGTCAGAGCGTTGTCCGTTGAGCAGGAGACGGCCATCGCCATACCGTCGGCAAAGGCGATGCCGTCCTCATCGGCGCCATCGCCGTCGGCTCCGGCCGAAGGTTGTCCATCGGACTCGCCGTCCTCCAACGGACCCAGCGAAAAGCCACCGACCAGAACATGCCGAGGACCGTCCGCCGCCACCGTCGTGCCATAGCTGTCGGGCGCGTCGCCGAGGTCGACTCCCTTGAGCGTAAAGGGGTAATCCTCGACCTCACCGTCCGCGGCGGAACCCAGGGGCGTCAGGCTACCGACGGACGAGAGCCGGAAGCGCGCATAGCCGGTGGCCTGAGCGACCGCATCGCACGGTACGTTGAAGGTCAGGGCATTGGCGCCGTTTGCTAACGGCTGGCTGGTGCCGCCGAACAGGTGCTCCGCCGGATGGTCGAAGTTCCCGTCACCGTTCCAATCGATCCAGGCGTCGAGCAGCGCCGCACGCACACCAGCCGAATTGGAGAGGGTTGCCGTCAGTGCATTGTCGTCGTCGCAGGCCGCAGCCATTGCCATACCGCCCGCGAAAGCGATGCCGTCTTCGTCGGCCCCATCGCCGTCGGCGCCCACGGAGGGCTGGCCGTCGAATTCGGCATCCTCCGTGGCACCGAGCGAGTAGCCCGAAACAATACCGTGTCGGGGTCCATTAGCGGCGATGGTCGTGCCATAGGTGTCCGGCGCATCGCCCAGGTCGATCCCCTTGATCTGGAGAACGTAGTCTTCGATTTCACCGTCCGTTGCGGCGCCCACGGGCGTCAGGCCACCGGTCGAGGAAAGACGGAACCGGGCATAGCTGGTGGCCTGGGCCACCGCCTCGCAGGGCACGTCGTAGGTGGCAGCGTTGGCGCCTGCTGCGAGGGTCCGACTTGTGCCGCCGAACAGATGCTCGGCCGGGTGGTCGAAATCACCGTCACCGTTGAAGTCGATCCAGGCATCCAGGCTGGCACCGGAGATGCCAGCCGAGTTGACCAAAGTCACCGTCAGACCGTTGTCCGTCGAACAGGCCGGAGCCATCGCCATGCCGCCGCCAAAGACCACGCCGTCTTCATCCACACCATCGCCCACCGCACCCACCGAAGGCTGGCCGTCGGATTCGGTGTCCTCAGATGCCCCCAGGGAGTAACCCGGCACCACCGCATGGCGCGGGCCGTTGGCCGCGAGAGTGGTGCCGTAGGTGTCCGGCGCGTCGCCGAAGTCCAATCCCTTGATCTGAAAAGCGTAGTCCTCGATCTCGCCATCCGCAGCGGCCCCCAGCGGGGTGAGGCTGCCGGCCGACGACAGGCGGAAACGGGCATAGCTCACCGCCTGAGAGACGGCGTCGCATGGGACGTCATAGGTCAGAGCGTTGGAGCCGCTCGACAGCGACTGGCTGATGCCGCCGAACAGATGTTCCGCCGGATGGTCGAAGTCGCCATCGCCGTTGAAGTCGATCCAACCGTCCAGATCGGCACCGGAGACACCCGCTGAGTTGGTCAGGGTCACAGTCAGGTTATTGCCCGTCGTACAGCCCAGGGCCATCGCCATGCCGCCGGCGAAGACTACGCCGTCCTCGTCGGCACCGTCCCCGATCGCGCCGACAGACGGTTGCCCATCGAGCTCGCCATCGACCGTCGAACCGAGGGAGTAACCCGCAGTCAGAACGTGCTGCGGGCCGCCGGCCCCTACGGTCGTGCCGTAGGTGTCCGGTGCGTCGCCCATGTCGGGGCTCTTGAAACCTTGGTCGTAGCGATGGTCGTGTTCGCCGTTCTTGCCGGTGTTGAGAGGGATTTCTACCTGGCCGGAAACGAGCGAACCATCCGAGTCACGAAGCTCGGCACCATCGTCGACACCACCGTTGTCTTGCGGCGACAAGGCCAACGAACCACAACTGCCGTTGATCGCCGTGGCATTGCCGCCGGTCAGAGCGATCCGTAAGGTGCAGGCGGTCTCCCGTGGCAGCGGGTCGCCACCGTTGGCCGTTGCGTAGAGAGCATCCGTGAACAAGTATTGGCCGAAAGCGTCGGTGGTCGCGGTGACCGGGTTGTCGGCGCCGCAGGTCAGAACCACGTCGACACCCGGAATGCCGCCTTCCGCGGAGCCCGGATCTTGAATACCATCGGCATCGGCATCGCACCAGATGCGGTTGCCAATCTCAAGCGGCGACTGTTCACAAATGGTGTCGACATCGGTGACCAGAGCCACTTTCAAGCCCCCGAATTGAAGTCCCGCGACGGTGCGACCATTCTGAGCGTCGAAGTAACGTACTCCGAAAGAGTTGATCGACAACGGATCGGTGTAGCCCGCAGCCACCTCACCGGTGCCGGGTACGACGGTGATGCCGGCCGAAAACAAGACGGGATGGGTCTGGGCGACGGTCGACCCATAGGACATGCCCTGCTCGTAGAACCAACTCCCACCGGGGCCTTCTCCCGCGTTCGGATTGGATGGATCAAAGCCAGCGCCCGACCAACCGGTTCGCGCAGCGGTGGAGTAGGGACCGGTCCCGCCCGCCGACTCGAGTACGAAATCGCCCGTTGCCGAACGTTGCGCCCGGACCATGAAACCGGCCGTCTGGGCGAAGGTGGTGTACATGATGCGCGGCATGACCCCGAGCACCAGAGAACCATCTTCCTCGAAGGCCAGATTGGTGAGGAACGGCTGGGGCTCGGCCACATCATCGATGCCGCTCCAAGGGAACATGTTGATGCTCGCCGGCTGCGGGAAGATCGAGTTGACCAGGAAACCGAGAGAAGCTGAGAGGCGGTTGGTAAAGGTAGCACCGTCGTATTCGAGCACCACCAGCCGCAGGTCCGCCGTCGAGCCACTGGCCGCGTCACAGACTCCGCCCAGGAAAACCTTGCCCCGATGAGTCGCCACTGCCCCCGGTCGGAAGCTACCGTTCGTACATCCGTGACCCGTGGGAGTGATCTCGGTGATCGCCGATGCTGCTGGCGTCACCGGTGGGTCGCCGACGGGGATCCGGATCAGCTCGCCGCCGCCCATATTGACCGCCCACAGCACCTGATCGTCGGCGGAAAAGTCGATGCCGCCCAATCCGAATTCACCGAATCGATCAAGCACACCTGCCGTCACCGGGTTCTGCGCAGTCAAGTCCACCACCGCTGCCAGATCCAGGAACAATCCGACCGATCCGCCCACGTAGCTGTTACCAATGCCCGAGTAATCAGCGGAGTAAATACCGCCAATGCCGGCACCGCCGGCCGGCCACAGGGGCGTGGCGATGGCCGAGAAGAACACCCTCTTGGTGGATCGATGCGTAGCAACGCCCAGCAGGTGCCCAACATCGCCGTAGTCGAGGTCGTCGGCGTGAGGGTGGATCTCGGCGTCGGCGGCGCTGGTGAAGCGGCTGTTGTAGGGCCACGAAACCACCAGCGGATCGGTCGCCGCAGCACTCCAGGGAACAGGCGGAAAAACAAAGCAGCCGGCGATGATGCGAGGATCGTCCTGGCAGTAATCCTCCGGATGCAGAACTCCGAAGTCAACTCCCGTAGCGCCGCTCGCCGCGAAGGCGACGGAGGTCGCGCCCTGCGCTCCCTCGAAGAGGAAAGCGTCGGCCCAGGTCAGCTCGAGACGATAGTCCGTAGCGGCGGCCAAGCCGCTCAAGCTGTAGTCACCCATCTCAGTCGCTGCACAGGCCGGGATATTGATCGCCACCGGCACGGTCGGCGGATTCGCCGGTAGGGAAACCGCCACAAAATCGCAGGAGGCGGTCTGCGACACCAAGGTGCCGGTGCCATCGAAGGCGCTGACCACTACCCGCGGAGCGCCGGCCTCTCCGGCCGCGTGAGCGCCATCGCCGTTCGCATCGTAGAAGACTTTGCCGTCGATGGTCTGAGCGCCGATCGGGACGGTGATTAGAAAGGCAAAGACGGACAGAGCAACCGTTCGGATCATCATCAACCTCCTCCGGGCAGAAAAAATCAGCCAACAAACGGAAGAAGGTTAATTTTTTAATTACCTTAGTGTCAACAATGAAATCGAGATATAGAGAAACTGCCCTGCGCCGCAGGGAGGATTTCAGGGTAGGACTCAGTCTTTCGGAGGAGGGGTGGTTCCCACGCTCCGGGTGAAGACCGACAGAGTCTCCGAAATATCGCCTTTCTCGAGCACCACCTCGATCAGCGACGTGCGCTCCTCGCCATTTGCCGCCCGCAGCGCCCGGCGCAGGTCCGCCGGGGTCCGCACCCGCCAGGAGGCGGCACCCCACAGGCTGGCGAGGTCCGCATATCGCCAGTCCGTCAAGTGGTTGTAGCCGGCGGGCAGGAAGGACTGGAGCATCTCCCAGGAATTGTTGTTCATCAGCACCACGATTGGCTTCAGGTCCCAGGCGAGGGCGTGGATCAGCTCCATGCCGGTCATCTGAAAGCCTCCGTCGCCCACCAGAATCAAAGGCCGCTCGCCGGTCACCGCTTCGAAGCCGAGGGCCGCCGGCACGCCGAATCCCATCGTCGCGTAGTAGGCCGACGACAGCACGATCTGGGTGTCGATCTGGTGGGCGCAGAACAGACAGTCGCCGGTGTCCGTAACCAACGGCATGCTGCCGCGCTCGGCAAAGAAGCGGTTGATCTCCGAGATCATGTCCGCCACCCGGATGGGTTCACGGGAGGCCGCGCCCACCGCCGTCTCGACCGTCGCCTTGTGGAACTCCGCCGGTCGAGCCGGAGGCGGCGGCAGATCCGGTGAGTCGAGGAGGGCGTCGACCAGATCCTCCAGCGGCACGTCCTGATAGCCGTGGTATCCGATGTCCACCCGCCGCGAAACGGCGCAGACCATACGCCGCGGGTCGATTGCCGACAACCGCACCCCCATGTTGGTGTCGGACAACAGGGCGCCCAACAGCAGCACCGCATCGGACTCCTCCACCAGCTCCCGCACGCCGGGCATCGACGCCGGTCCGAGGTACACACCGGCGAAGCGCGGATGGTCGTCCGGGAAGGTGCCGCGGCCCATGAAGCTCGACACCACCGGGATACCCAACCGCTCAGCCAGGCTCACCACCCGATCCGTCAGACCGAAGCGGTGCACCTCCACCCCCACCACCAGCACCGGCCGCTCCGCCACCGAGAGCTTGCGCACAGTCTCCTCTGCCGCCTCGGCAACGGCGCCGGCAGAGGTCGGCACCGTCAGGCGCCGGGCCTCCCCCACCCGAATCTTGCGGTCCACCATGTCCCGCGGCACCTCCAGGTACACCGGCAGCGAGAACTTGAGGCAGGCATCGAGGGCATAGCGCACCTGGTCCGCCGCCGTCTCCGGATCGTTCAAGACCGCTTGGTAGTGCGTCACCTCCCGGAACACCTTGAGCTGCGACTCGAAGGTCTTGACCTGGTGATGCACCAGAATGCCGCGCGAGCGTTCGTCCTCGCCCGGACCACCGGTGAGCACCAGCACCGGCGTCTTCTCCGCATAGGCCGCCGCCACCGGGTTGACCATGTTTAGGGCGCCGGCGCCATAGGTGACGCAGGCCACGCCGATGGACTGCTGGCCGCGCGCCGCGCCGCAGGCGGCGAAACCCACCGCCGGCTCATGGGACATGGTGCGCAGGGCGATCTTCGGATCGTCCTCGATCACCTCACAGAGGCGCAAAATGAAGTCTCCGGGGATGCCGAACACCGTATCGACGCCGATCTCCGCGAGCTGATCGAGGATGAAGCGCGCCAGCGTTGGGCTGCGCAGGGGCTTGCGGACTCGGCGGCCGGCCGGAGAAGACTTGGAAGGGCTCATGGCGCGCAGTATACCCACCCACCCGGAGCCCTTCAGGACCGCCTTCCGGGGCAGTAAGATTCTCCGGTGAACCGGTCCAAAAGCAAAAAGAAAAAGAAGCGCGGGCGGCGAATCCTCGTCCTCGTCGGCGCAGCCCTTGCGCTCTATGGCCTCTGGCAGCTCGCTGCCTGGCCGAAGGTCGGCTCGCTGGTCGAGAAAACCCCCACCACCACCGCCTTCATCGAGCGCTACGAGACCAACCACGACGCCGAAGCCCAATGGACGCCGGTGCCCTACGCCGCCATCTCGCCCCATTTGAAGCGCGCCGTGCTGGTGGCGGAAGACATCGAGTTCTTCTCCCACAACGGATTCGCTCACCGGGAGATCGCCGCCGCCCTGGAGCAGGCTTGGCAGGAAAAAGCGATGCCGCGCGGCGCCTCCACCATCAGCCAACAACTGGTCAAGAACCTTTACCTCTCCCCCAGCCGCAATCCCCTACGCAAGATCAAAGAGGCGCTGCTGACCCGGCAACTCGAAGGCGCCCTCGGCAAGCACCGCATCTTGGAGCTGTACCTCAATGTGGTGGAGTTCGGGCCGGGCATCTACGGCGCCGAAGCCGCCGCCCGGCACTACTTCGGCATGAGTGCCGCCGCCCTCTCCCCGCGCCAAGGCGCCATGCTCGCCGCCTCCCTCTCGCGCCCCTCCACCTGGAACCCGAGCCGGAGCAGCCGCGGCTACAGCCACCGCATCGCCCTCATCGAGCGACGCATGGGCAAGGCCAAATTCCTGTGGAACGAGATCTGAGTAGCGCACCTGACGACCTGGACGTCCCCGCCTTCGAGCCGGACCTCCACATCGCCCCCACCGAGCTCTTCCGCCGGTTGGCGGACGGAGAAGAACTGGCGATATACGACCTACGGGAAAAACCCAGTTTCACCCTGCGCGGAGCGCACGCCCTCCGACCCAACGACCACCCTCTGCCGGGGGCGATTCTGATCGACGACGACGGCACCGAAGCAACGGACCGCGCGCGAGAAGAGGCCGGCAACATTCGCGCCCTCTACGGCGGCATCAACCTATACCGCTTCGCCCTGAACCCCGCAGTAGTGGGCGATCGATTTCTGAAGAAAGACGCCTGAGGAAACAGGCCCCTGAATCGAGAGGAGGATCCTGCCTACGAGTTTCCTGCCCATAGGTGCAGAAGGTTCGGAGCAAGAACCCCGGAGGGCGACCCGTTCCGACGAGCACGGAGCGCAGTTGTCCGAGCTGGCAACGCATCGGAATCGGAGACGCCGCTTCAACCGCGACAGCCTTTGACGCTGGGAGAGCGATCCGGCGAGTTCGAGCACCGCGCGCAGCGGAACGGGTCGCCCGGCGCCACTGCCGCAGTAGAAGCTAGCGAGAAACGGACCGATCGTCGTTCACCGTCCAGACGTCATCGCCGCGCACCACCGCCGCCAGATCCCCACGCCCCTTCGCTTCGATCTGCTGCGTAATCTGGGCGTTGACATCGTCCTCGTACACCGACCGATCGGCGGCGCGGATCACCCCCACCGGGGTCGGAAACTCCGGCGCCTGCATCTGTGAAGCAAGGAACGAGAGAGTGGCATCCGTCTCGTCCCACACCAAGCAGTCGTCGGCGGTGAGGCCGTCATCGAGGTGAATTTTCTCCAGGCGAGTGCCGACCAGCCGGATGCCGCGGTCCTTCTCCTTGCCGTAGACCATCGGCTGACCCTGTTCCAGGTACAGCACCTCTTCGGTGCGGGCGGTCTTCTCCGTCAGGTGAACAAAGGCCTTGTCGTTGAAGATGTTGCAGTTCTGGAAGATCTCGATGAACGCCGAGCCCTGGTGCTGGTGGGCCCGCTCCAGCACACCCTTCAAGTGCGGTATGAAAATGTCCACGCTGCGCGCCACGAAGGTGGCGCCGGCACCCAAGGCCAGGGCCAGCGGGTTGAAAGGCATGTCGAGGGAACCCACCGGCGTCGAGACGGTGCGCTTGCCGCGCTCGCTGGTCGGTGAGTACTGGCCCTTGGTCAAGCCGTAGATCTGATTGTTGAACATCAGGATCTTCAAGCCCACGTTGCGCCGCAGAGTGTGGATCAGATGATTGCCGCCGATCGACATGGCGTCGCCATCGCCGGTCGCCACCCACACTTCCAGCTCCGGCCGGCTCATCTTGAGACCTGAAGCGACGGCTGGCGCGCGACCGTGGATGGTGTGAAATCCGAAAGTGTCCATGTAGTACGGGAAACGGCTGGAGCAACCGATACCGGAAACCACCACGAAGTTCTCCTTCGGGATGCCCAGGGTCGGAAACACCATCTGCACCGCCTTCAGAATGGCGTAGTCGCCGCAACCCGGGCACCAGCGCACCTCCTGGTCGCTCTGGAAGTCCTTGAAAGTCAACGCGGGAGCATCAGTTGGCATCGGAAGCCTCCTCGAGGAGTTGGCGGATGGCGCCGTGGATCTCCGACCGGAAAAACGGTTTCCCCTGCACCTTGTTGTAGCTGCGAACGTCCTTGAGGTAGCGCGCCCGCAGCAGCATCGAGAGCTGGCCGCTGTTCATCTCCGGCACCAGCACTTGCCGGAAGCGCGCCAGGACGTCGCCGAGGTTCTTGGGGAAGGGATTCAGGTGGCGCAGGTGGGCGCGGCTCACCGGCAAGCCTTCGGCCCGTGCCTGGGCGACGGCGCCGGTGATCGCACCGGCGGTCGAGCCCCAACCGAGCACCAGCAGCTCGCCGCCCTCCGGATCGCCCTCCACTTCGACTGCCGGAATCATCGACACCAGCCGATTCACCTTGTCCGACCGCAGGCGGGTCATCAGCTCGTGATTCTCCGGGTCGTAGGAGACGTTGCCGGAGCCTTCCTCCTTTTCCAGACCGCCCACCCGATGCTCCAAGCCCGGCGTGCCGGGAAGCGCCCAGGGGCGCGCCAAGGTGTCAAAATCGCGCCGATAGGGCTCGAAGGATTCGGCGTCCCGCGGGTGATCAACGGGGATCGGCGGAATCGCGTCGACCTCCGGCAGCTTCCAGGGCTCCGAGCCGTTGGCGATGTAGCCATCGGACAGCAGCACCACCGGAACCATGGCGTGCACCGCAATGCGGCAGGCCTCAAGGGCCGAATCGAAACAGTCCTTCGGCGACGAGGCGGCGATCACCGGCACCGGCGACTCGCCGTTGCGGCCAAAGAGCACCTGTAGGAGATCCGACTGTTCCGTCTTGGTGGGCAGGCCGGTGGAGGGACCGCCGCGCTGGATGTCCACCACCACCAGCGGCAGCTCTACCATCACCGCCAAGTTCATCGCCTCGGCTTTGAGAGCAATTCCCGGACCGCTCGACGCGGTGACCGCCAGGGAACCGCCGAAGGCGGCACCGATGGCGGCGCAGACGGCGGCGATCTCGTCCTCCGCCTGGAAAGTGGTGACGCCGAACTCCTTGAAGGCCGCCAGCTCGTGCAGCAAGCCGCTCGCCGGGGTGATTGGGTAGGCGCCGAGAAACAGCGGCAAACCGCTCTTCTCGGACGCCGCCACCATCCCCAGAGCGAGGGCCGTGTTGCCGAGGATATTGCGATAGGTGCCCGGCTCCAGGGTCGCCGGCTCCACTTCGTAGCGGGTCTGGAAGATCTCCGTCGTCTCGGCAAAGTTCCAGCCGGCCTTGAGCACCCGGACGTTGGCGTCGGCGATCTCGGGCTTCTTGGCGAATTTCTTCTCCAGCCATTCGATGGTGGGGTCCAGCGGCCGGCTGAACAGCCAGTACACCATCCCCAGAGCGAAGACGTTCTTGCAGCGGTCCTGGGCCTTGGTGGTAAGGCCGGAATCCTCCAGGGTGCGCCGGGTCATGGTGGTGAGCGCCGCCTCGTGCACCCGGTAGTCGGTCAGACTGCCGTCCTCCAGCGGATTGCTGTCGTAGGCCGCCTTGGCGAGATTGCGGTCCGAGAACTCGTCCGTGTTGACGATCACCACACCGCTGGCCTTGAGATCCGGCAGGTCTTTCTTGAGGGCCGCCGGGTTCATCGCCACCAGCACGTCCGGCGCGTCGCCGGGAGTGTGGATGTCGTGATCGGCGATGCGCACCTGGAAGGCCGAAACTCCCGGTAGGGTGCCGGCCGGGGCACGGATCTCCGCCGGGAAGTCCGGTAGCGTGGACAGGTCGTTTCCCAGCAGGGCCGAGGTATTGGTGAACTGGGTGCCGGTCAACTGCATGCCGTCACCGGAATCGCCCGAGAAGCGAATCACCACATCGTGTTGTTTCTCGTGTTCGATCGGCTTCGGCGGCCGGACTTCCATGGTGGTCATTGGAACGGTTCTCCTGGGTGGGGCGGCAGATGACTCGCCTTCCCGTCGCCCGCGCTAAACTCTCCGAAGACGTATACGGCAGGCGACACTCAACCGATTCTATGCAAGAAGGAAGCAAGGACCAACCCAACGGGCAAGGGAAACAGCGCGCCGATTCTTCCGTAGGGAAGTCCGTGACCCGCCTCTCCCTCGACCGCAAGACCCTCCGTGTGGCCAAGCTGGCGGCGCTGGCCGCCATTGTTCTGGCGGCGATCATCGCGCTGCTGGACCTGCCGGTGCTGAGCCTCACCATGCGGCTGCTGCTGCCGGCGATCCTTCTGTTGCTCTTCCTGTGGGCGGCCTGGCGATTCTACCGACGGGCTCTGTGGACCGTCGGCCGCCGCCTCGCCTTCTCCTATTTCTTGACCGGGGTGCTGCCGATCCCCCTGCTGATGTTGGTGCTCGGCGCCGTCGGCTACCTGCTCTGCGGCTTCCTCCTCGGCCACTTGTTCGACGACGGCATCATCGCCACCCACCAGCAACTGGAGAATACTGCCGGCCAGCGCCTGGCGGAGGTGCGCCAGGGACGTGATCCCCTGGATGCCGTCGGCGAAGGCGAACCCGGCATCTTCGCCTACTACCTGGACGGCAAGCGCCTGGCCGGCGACAAGCGGCTCCCGGCGACCTGGCCGGACTGGGCGCTGCCGCCGGAATCGGGGCCGATTCCCGAGGCCGACTTCGCCGACCGGCCGCGCGGCGAGTCCCCGCCGGATGCCCCGCAGCCGGGTCTGTTCTATCTCGACGGCGAGCCCACCCTCGTCGCCCACGTGGCGGCAGGGCGCGAAGGAGTTCTGGCCGCCTGGGCGAAGGACCTGGATGCCGAGATCAGCCGCCGCGCCGGCGTCTGGACGGTCATCCATCCGCTCGCCAGGGAGGACAACGAGGATTCCATGCTGCGCCTCCAGATCGGCACCATCACCTTCCGCTTCCGGCCGCCGGGCCAGCAGGATTGGCAAGACGCGCGCAAGTTCTTCCTCGCTCAGACCGCTCCTCTGGCGCAAGGTGAAGAGCCGCCGCTGTGGGACCAGCCGCTGCTGATGTGGGCGGAAGCGCCGGGGCCGGTGATCGACCTCACCAGCGGCGCCGAGGTGGCGCCCTACTACGCGGTCACCGTCCGCGGCACCCTGCGCACGGTACGCCGCGAACTGCTCTCCACCAGTGCCGAATTGGACGCCAGCCTATGGATGGCGCTCTTCGTCTTCGCCTTCCTGCTGTTCGATGTGTACGTGATCGCGGCGATCGTCGCGGCGGTGATGATCTTCACCCTCAGCCAGGCCGTCGGGCGCCTGTCGAGCGCCACCCGGGCGGTTTCCGGCGGCGACTTTTCCACCCGCATCCCGGTCAAACGCAAGGACCAGGTGGGCGAACTCCAGCGTTCCTTCAACTCGATGACCGAGCACCTCGAAGAACTGGTTTCCACGGCCACTGAAAAGGAGCTGCTCGAAAAGGAACTGGAGATCGCCCGGCAGCTTCAGCAGAGCCTTCTACCGCGCGATCTGCCGGGCGGCGAAAGCGTCGAGTTTTCGACCCTCTTCGCTCCCAGCGCCGCCATCGGCGGCGACTATTTCGACGTGCTTTCCCTCGGCGCCGGACGCCTGGCAGTGGTGGTGGCCGACGTCTCCGGCCACGGCCTGCCGACGGGCCTGCGCATGGCGATGGTCAAGGCGGCCCTCACCATCCTCAGTGCCGACGGAAAGTCGCCGGTCGAGATCTTCCACCGCCTCGACGAGCTGGTGCGCCAGGATCGCCGGGTGTTCGTGACGGCGACCATCGCGGTGATCGACCTGCACCTGGGAGTAGTCGAGATCACCAACGCCGGTCACCCACCCACCTACCGACTGCGGGATGGTGAGGTCGACGAGATTCTGCTGCCGGGTTCGCCCCTCGGCGGCCTCGGCCGGAACTACGGCCACCGTCGGCTGGAGCTAGCCCCGGGGGAAGTGCTGCTGTGGCTGTCGGACGGCTTGATCGAGGCGGTCGACGCGGACAACAAGCCGTTCGGCTACGAAGCCGTCCGCAAGTCCCTCACCGGACCGGCGGCCAGCGCCACCCAGGTGCGGGATCGCTTGCTGGCGGCGATCGAAGACCATACCGGCGGCCGTCCGGTCGACGACGACCGCACCGTGGTCGTGATGCGCTACCACCAGAAGCTGGAAACGACGTCCGGCGATTAGATTCCCAGGAACCTGTAGATTCGCTTGATGTAGTTCTGAGTCTCCCGGTAGGGCGGCACCCCGCCGTAGCGGTCCACCGTGCCCTCACCGGCGTTGTAGCCGGCCAGGGCAAGGTCGAGATCGCCATCGAAGCGATCGAGCAGCCAACTCAGGTAGCGCGTTCCCGCCTCGAGATTGCGCGCCGGCTCGAAGAGCTGGTGCGGCTGGAGGCCGTAGCGCCGGCCGGTGGCCGGCATCAACTGCATCAGGCCGCGGGCGCCGGCGCGGGACACGGCCTGCGGATCGTAGGCCGATTCCGCCCGCACCACCGCGGCCACCAACGTAGGGCTCAATTCGTGACGCTTGGCGGTCTCGAAGATTTCTGCCCCGTAGGGCGTCGGCGGCACCGGATCGCCCTCTTCAAAGCGCCAGGTCCGCGCTGCCGGCTCGGCCGCTTCGGGCGCCGGCGGGACCGGAATCACCTCATCGTCCACCACCCGGGCGATGCGGCTCATCGCCACCTTCATGGTGCCGCCTCCGGCCAGTTCCAGGTGCATGCGCTTGCCGCGCACCCGGTAGTCCTCCACCTTGAGGAATCCGCCGTCGACGAACACCACCAGTTCCGCCGCCGCCGGAGACCATGCCAGGCACCCAGCGGCGAGGAGAGCGCAAGAGACAAACCGCTTCATCGCTGCCGGTACGGATTCGACAACCGTTCCGTCACGCCCGCGGATGGAAATCATCATAGAGATTGCGCAGGCGCGCCTGGTGAATGTGGGTGTAGATCTCGGTGGTCGAGATGTCCGAGTGGCCGAGCATCGACTGCACCGCCCGCAAATCGGCGCCGTGCTCCAACAGATGGGTGGCGAAGCTGTGCCGCAGCACGTGGGGCGAAACTTGCGCCACGCCGGCCTTCAAGGCGTGACCCTTCAGGATCTTCCAGCAGCCCTGGCGGGTCAGGGGATCTCCCAACCGGTTGACGAACACCTTGCCGTGGCGCCCGCGCACCAGCGCTGGGCGGGAGGTGGCCAGGTATTCGCCAAGGCAACCCTCGGCCTGCTCCCCTACCGGCACCACCCGCTCTTTGCCGCCCTTGCCGAAGACCACCAGAAACCCGGTATCGAGGCGGCCCGCCGGATCGCGCCGGATCTGCGACAGCTCCAGCCCCACCAGCTCACTCACCCGCAGGCCGGTGGCATAGAGCACCTCGATCATCGCCCGGTCGCGCACCCCGAGAGGCGTGGCCGGATCCGGCGCCTGGAGCAGCCGCTCGACATCGTCTTCGGAGAGCACCTTCGGCAGCCGCTCGATCAGCCGGGGCGCCACCAGATGGAGAGAGGGATCATCGCTGCGTTCCCCTTCCGCCAGCAGGTAGGCATAGAAACCGCGCAGAGTGGAAAGCGCCCGCCGAATCGAGCGCGGCGCCAGGCCGCCCCGGCGGAGGCCACGCAGGTGGGAGGCGAGTTGTTCCTGGGTCGCGGCGCGTAAATCGCCACCGCCGTCGGCCAACTCCTGGCCGAGCCGCTTCAGATCGCGCCGATAGGCGGCGACGGTGTGGTCCGAAAGCCCCCGTTCCACAGCCAGGGACTCCACCCACCGCTCCACCTCGCGGCGCCACATGGGAACGGAAGGGGCGGTGGAATCAGCGGGCTCAGGCGGAGGCTTCGACACCCCGCGCCTTCAGAATCGCCAGGATCTCGGCCTCTTCCATCGTGCGAGAGGCGTTCTTGGCCTGCTGGAAGATCTCCTGCACTAGATCCGCCTCGGCGGCGATACCGCGCTCTTCGAGCCAGTAGACGACATTCGACTCGCCGCACATCGGCCCGATCTCGATCTCCTGGTGGCGCCCCACCATGCTCGCCGGCACTCCCGAGTAAATGCGATCCGCCAGCCAATCGTCGCCCTTCGCCCGCGCCTTGATGATCGCCGCCGCGTGCACCCCGGTGCCGGTGCGGAAGGCATCGCGGCCGAGCACCGGGTAATTGTCCGGTAGCGCCACGCCGGTGGTTTCGGACACCCGCTGGCAGTACTCGCCGAGGCGCGAGAGGTCGCGGTCGATCCAGCCGAGGAGCTGCATGTTGATCAACAATTGGTCGATCGGCGCGTTGCCCACCCGCTCGCCGATACCGATGGCCGTGCCGTGCAGGCGATCGGCGCCGGCGGCGGCGGCGGTCAGGGCATTGATCACCGACAGGCCGCGATCCTTGTGCCCGTGCCAGTCCACCTTCACATCCTCGCCGGTCGCGTCCACCACTCCGCGGACGAAGCGCACCAGATGGGTTGCCCCGGCCGGCGTGGCGTGACCCACCGTGTCGGCAATGCACACCCGCCGGGCACCCGCCTCGACCGCCTCCGTGTAGAGGCGCCGCAGATCGTCCGGATGGGCACGGGTGGTGTCTTCCGTCACAAACATCACCGGCAGGCCCTCGGAGGTCGCAAAGGCCACCGCCTCGCGGGTCAACCGCAGCATCTTGTCCAGCTCCCAGGCCTCTGCGAACTGGCGGATCGGGCTCGAGCCGATAAAACATGCCGCCTCGATGGCGAGACCGGTGGACTGACTGATCTCGACGATCGGCTCGATGTCCTGACGCACCGTGCGAGCGGCGCAGTTGGGCTCGATCGGCAACTTCTGATCGACGATCTCTTGCGCCAGCCGCAACACATCCGCTACCACGTGCGGACCAGCGCCGGGCAAGCCGATATTGGCCGATTCGATGCCCAGACCTGCCATGAAATGGAGCAACTCCAGCTTCTCCTCGATCGAAGGCGTGTCCACCGACGGCGACTGCAGCCCATCGCGCAGAGTCTCGTCGTCCAATTCCAGCTTCGGCCGCGCCGGGGTCAACTCGCCGCCCTCGGCGCGGTTCCAGTCGTAGATCAGATCGGATTCGTTGAGGGTCATACCGTATGCCGTTCCTTTCCCAGCAGCGCGTTCGAACCAGGGTGTGCTCCTAGATTATAGGCGCGGCGGCGTCAGTCCCAGACCAGCGACGCGCCGGTCTGGTACTCGGTGACACGGGTCTCGAAGAAGTTTTTCTCCTTGGTGAGATCGGTGGCTTGGGACATCCAGGGAAACGGATTCGCCCGGTCGTAGATCCGCGGCAGACGCAGGCGCTCGAGGCGGCGATCGGCGACATGCTCGACGTAGTGGCCGAATTGCTCGGCGTTGATTCCGAGCAAGCCCTCCGGACAGGCGTCGAGGGCATAGCGCTTTTCCAGCTCCACCGCACGCTCGACCAGGCTCCGCACCTCGTCGGCAAAACCGGCGGTCCAGGCTTCCGGGTTCTCGGCTCGGATGGTGTTGATCAGGTCACAGCCGAAGGCGAGGTGGAGACTTTCGTCCCGCATGATGTACTCGAATTGCTCACCGATTCCGATCATCTTGTTCTGCCGCTTGAGAGCCAGCATCATGGCGAAGCCGGCGTAGAAGAAGACTCCCTCCATGATCACGTAGAAGCCGATCAGGTCGCGCAGAAAGCGGCGGACATTCTCGACACCCTCTGTGGTGAACGTCGGATCGAGAACCGATCGGGTGATCTCGACCACGAAGTCGTCTTTCTCCTGGATCGACGGAATCGTTAGGTACATGTTGTAAATCTCGTCGGGATCGAGGCCGAGGCTGTCGCAGCAATAGATGAAAGTGTCGGTGTGGATCGCCTCTTCGTAGGCCTGACGCAACAGATACTGGCGCGACTCCGGGTTGGTCACGTGGTGATAAACGCAGAGCACGAGGTTGTTGGCGGTGAGCGATTCCGCGGTCGAGAAGAAACCGAGATTCCAGAGAATCAACCGGCGCTCGCTGGCGGTCAATGCACTGTCGGACTTCCACTGCTCGATGTCCTTCTGCATCGCGACCTCTTCAGGGGTCCAGTTGTTGGCGACACCGGCACGGTAGTGCTCTCGTGCCCACAGGTAGCGCATTGGCAGAATCTTGTTGGGGTCGGTTTTCGAACTGTTGATGATGGTCATGATCGTGGTCTCCGGGTCACTGACAGGCTTCGCACTCGGGATCGTCGATGCGGCAGAGGTTGTCCGCCGGCGCGGTGGGCGCGATGGCGGCCGCCACCTCCGGTGCCTCCGCCCGCTTCTGGGTGAAGCCGTAGCGGCCGGCGTCGACCGTCGACTTTTCGATCTGCGAGGCCGCCAGCGTCCGCAGGTAGTAGGTGGTCTTGAGACCAAGCCGCCAGGCGGTGGAGTAGATCTCGTCGAGCAGCTTTCCCGAAGTACCGCGCAGGAAGACGTTGTGGGACTGACTCTGGTCGATCCACTTGCCGCGTACCGCGGTGATGCGAAGGAGCCGCAGCGGGTCCATGGCGAACGCCTCGCGGTACTTCTCGCGCAGGGTGTCGGGGATCTCCGGGAGCCGCGACAGATCGCCATCGTAGGCCTTGAGCCGTTCGAGCAGATCCTCGCTCCACAGACCGAGCCCCTCGAGTTCTTCGACCAGGTAACGGTTGACGACCGTGAATTCGCCGCTGATGTTGGCCTTGACGTAGAGGTTCTTGAAGATCGGCTCGATGCAGGGAAAGCAACCGGCGATGTTCGAGATCGTTGCCGTCGGTGCCACCGCCATCACATTGGAGTTGCGCATTCCGTGGGTCGCCAGCTGCTCGCGCACCGCTGTCCAGTCGAGATGCGAGGAGCGCGACACTTCGATCGGCACGCCGCGCTCGGCCGCGAGTAGGTCGAGGGTGTCGAGGGGCAGGATGCCGCGGTCCCACTTCGAGCCCGGGCAGGAGGGGTACGCACCGCGTTCGGCCGCGAGCCGCGACGAGGCGAGAATCGCCTGGTAGGAAATGGATTCCTGAATGCGGTCGGCCAGTTCGAGGGCAGCCTCGGACTCGAACGGCAGGTCGAGCTGGAAGAGCACATCCTGGAAGCCCATCACCCCCAGCCCCACGGGCCGGTGGCGCAGGTTCGATGCCTTCGCTTCCGGAGTCGGATAGAAGTTCAGGTCGACGACATTGTCGAGCATCCGTATCGCCGTCGCCACGGTGCGCGTCAGCGCCTCCTCGTCGACCCCGCCATCGGCTACGTGCCGAGCGAGGTTGACCGAGCCGAGGTTGCACACCGCCGTCTCCTCGCGCGAGGTGTTGAGGGTGATCTCGGTGCAGAGGTTCGACGAATGCACCACTCCGCAGTGGTCCTGCGGCGAGCGCACATTGCAGGCGTCCTTGAAGGTGATCCAAGGGTGCCCGGTCTCGAACAGCATGGTCAGCATCCGGCGCCACAGAGCCCGCGCCTCCACCCGCTTCGAGAGCCGGATCTCGCCGCGCTCGGCGAACCGTTCATACTCCAGGTAGCGTTCCTCGAAGCGCCGTCCGTAAAGGTCGTGGAGGTCGGGCACCTCGTCGGGCGAGAAAAGAGTCCAGGTGGCGTCGTCGGCAACCCGTTTCATGAACAGGTCGGGCACCCAGGCAGCGGTGTTCATGTCGTGGGTACGACGCCGCTCGTCACCGGTGTTGCGGCGCAGATCGAGGAAATCCTCGAAGTCGTAGTGCCAGGTCTCCAGGTAGGCGCAGGTGGCACCGCGCCGTTTGCCGGAGCGATTGATCGCCATCGTCACATCGTTGGCGATTTTGAGGAACGGAATCACCCCCTGACTTTCGACATGGGTGCTCTTGATCGGCGCGCCGGTAGCCCGAATGGAGGTCCAGTCATTCCCCAGGCCGCCGGACCATTTCGAGAGCTGGGCGTTGTCGGAAAGTGACTTGAAGATGTGCGCCAGATCGTCAGAGACGGTGGTCAGATAACACGACGAGAGCTGCGGCCGCGGCGTCCCAGAATGGAACAGCGTCGGCGTCGAGGGCACATACAGCAGCCGCGACATCAGGTCGTAGAATTCGAGGGCTCGCTCTTCGCGATGATCTTCATCCACCGCCAGTCCCATCGCTACCCGCATCCAGAACGCCTGCGGCGTCTCGAGCAATCGCTTGCCGCTGCGCACCAGATAGCGGTCGTGTAGGGTCTGGACGCCGAGGTAGAGAAACTCTCGATCGCGCTCCGGACGCAGGCTGGCGGCCAGCAGGTCGAGGTCGTAGTCCGCCAGCCGCGGATCGAGTAGTTGCTCTTCGATCCCCTGCCCGATGCCGGCAACGAAGGCGCGACGGTAGGCGCCGTCGAGATCCTCGCCGGCCAGCGAGCGGCCGAAGACGGCGCGATAGATGCGCTGCAGCAGCAGCCGCGCCGCCAGGCGATCGTAGTCCGGGTGGCGCTCGATCAGCGCCGTCGCCGCAAGGACCATCGCCCGCTCCAGAGCGTCCGTGTCGATCGCGTCGTAGACGCCCCGAACCACCCCTTGGATCAGCAGGTCGGCATCCACCGCCGTCTCTGCGAGGCTGCCGTGATGCTCGAGGGTTCGCTCCACCTTGCGCACATTGAGCAGCTCGACACGGCCATCGCGTTTGCGAACCGTCAGCTTGCCCAACCGGGCATCCTCGACCCGCCGCTCGCGCGCCGCCTCACGCGCCTGCTGGCGATCGGCCCGGTAAAGGATGTACGCCTTGGCCACCGGGTAGTGGCCAGCCAGCACGAGGTGCTTCTCCACCAGATCCTGGATGTTCTCGACGTTGGGGAAGAACTCGTCGAAGCGGCGGTCGATCTCCGCCACCACATCGCCGACGACGCGGGCGACATGGTCGTCCGTCAGTGCCTCGCCGGTGGCTTCGACCGCCTTCGAGATCGCACGGTGGATACGAGCGGCGTCGAAGCTCGCGACCTCTCCGGTCCTCTTGACGACTCGCGTGGGTGTCATTGCTCTCCAATCAATAGGTGCAGGCACAGCAATCGATGGCTGAGCGCCACCGGATGCGGCCGATCAGGGTGTAGGCGGGGGATTGGAGGGTGCGGGGATTCGCTCCGGGCACGTCCACCTTGCCCCTACCGCGGGGGCCAGCGGTCGAACGAGCGCCTCGGGTACTCGGGCTTTCACCGTTGCGGGACAGCGCCGGAATTCCACCGGCTTCCCCCGTCGCGGACGCGTGCGGCCCTGTCAGGCCGCCGACGCTCGAGAGCCCCACATGTTGGGGCTCCGGCTGCGGACACTACCACATGTAGATGCCTCTCTTGGGCGAAGTCTGCCGATCCGGTGCGGCGAGAATCTTCGAGAGCCAAGCCTCTTCGCGTTCCTTTCCGGCCTTGAGGTTCCTCCGAGTCTCTGAAGTCCGATGACCGGAGCATCGCCGGCCGACCGAAGGCCTCCTCGGCAACCTGCTAGCATCTGTCAGTTTCTAACGTGAATTCTTCCGCCGCGCGCCGGCCGGACTGCTCCGACAGCAACAAGTGGAGATGCCAAGATGAGGTTCCTGATCCTACTCGCGATCTGCTTCCTGCTCGCCGCCTGCGGCACCAGCGGCAACGACACAGAGCCCCAAGCTCCCGAAACCGACGACACCCCGGCCAACGTTTCCGCCCAGGCGGTTCGTCCAGACCCAGATGACGCCGAGCCCGCGGCCCCCCGCACCCCCAAGATCCTCGACCCGTCCGAATGGACTATCGACGAGTCCATCGAAACCCCCGTCGAGCTGCGCAAATACACCATCCTCGCCAAAGTCCACGGCGACGACGACATCACCTACATCATCTACGAAAAAGACGGCCGCAAAGTACAGCGCCGCATCCGCGGTTTGGGCGCGATGATGGCGGTGGATGAGCAGGACGTACCGTAGGAGGCTATGGCCCTGTCGGCTTTTTCATTGCTCGGGGCCGCGCTACGAAGATCGAGTAGAAAGAAAGAGCAGGATCAGCCGTGAGCGCTTCGCGTAGTACCGGAGCGACTTCAGGATGCTCGAGGGCGCTGCCACGAATCGCCGAAACCAGCGGCAGCAGCGCCGGCCCGCCGTAAGGGTGTTCTTCGAGGACTTCGAACCGCTCACGGAGCAGTTCGGGGATTTCCGAGGAGCGAACCATCTCGGTGGGATCTTCCATCGCGATCGGCGGCCAGACCGCCGGGGTCCGGCGCAAGCGTTTTGGGATCCTCTCGAAGAGGCGGCGCGCAGCCGCCAAGTGCTCGTCTCGCCACTCATCTCTCGACGGTCCCACGTACTCATCCACATAGAGCAGGCCCGGCGACGCTCCGGCAAGCGCCCGCGCCGCACCAGCGAGCACGACTTCCAGGTCCTCGATGTGGTGCAGGCTGCCGTGAAAGAAGATCAGGCCGTAGGAGCCAGGCGCGCACCGACCGAGCCAGTCGCCGGCGCTGGCCTGGTGGTAGGTCACTCGATCGGCCAACCCCTCTACCTCGGCCTGGCGGCGAGCCTCCGCCAAGGAGGCCGCGCTAACGTCGACGCCCTCCACCTGCCGAGCCGCTCCGAGATTCGCCACGCCGCGCTCCAGCTCGCCGGTGCCACAGCCCACCGACAGCGCTCTCTCCGCGGGAGCGGAGAGTCGTTCAAGGAATCGAGCGATAAACAGTTGGTCGGGATCGCCGGTGAGCTGGCGATTGACCTCCCGGCGGACCGCCATCACCGCCAGCCAATAGCGGATGTCCTCCTCCGGCCGCAGGTTGTGGGAGTCCCAGTAGGCGGCGGAACGGTCGATCTTGTCGTCGCTCGTCGTGGTCCGCCGAGCATAACCGCCGCCCGGCTAGGATCACTCGGGAAGCTCGAATCAGCTCACGGCCTGTCTGGTCATCTACAAATTTTTGACTCAGTACAGAGTTCATGATCTCATGAGGGGTATGACAAACCCTTCCGACCACCTTCTCCGCGCCAACGGCCTGCAGGTCACCGCGCAGCGGATCGCCGTCCTGCGAGCCGTTTCGTCGCACCCCCACGCAACCGTTGATGAGCTGATCTGCGACGTGCGAGAGGTCATCGGTGCGATTTCCCGCCAGTCGGTGTACGACACCCTCAACGTGCTGGTCGAAAAGAATCTGATCCGCCGGATTCAGCCGGCGGGATCCGCGGCTCGCTATGAGGACCGGGTGGACGACAACCACCACCACTTGATCTGCCGAGGTTGCCGCAAGACCTTCGATATCGACTGTGCCGTGGGATCGGCGCCTTGTCTCGTCGCGAAGGACGACCACGGCTTCGAGATCGATGAGGCCGAGATCATCTTCTGGGGCTACTGTCCAGCTTGCCGAGAGGCGTCTACAAGCACCTGAGCCAAGCGAGCCCGCACCGCGATCTTTCACCGTTTCCACCGATCCCAGACGAGGAGTGACATGACCGATCCTGATGTATTTGAAGGCAACGAGTCCGAGATGAAGTGTCCCGTGACACACGGTGCGCAGGCGCGCGGCACCGCCGCCAACCAGCGCTGGTGGCCGAAGCTGTTGAATCTGAACGTGCTGCATCAGAACCCGCCTCAGTGCTGTCCGACGAGCGACGATTTCGACTACGCCGCGGAGTTCAAGACCCTCGACCTGGACGCCGTCAAAGCGGACGTTATGGCGGTGATGACCGATTCGCAGGACTGGTGGCCGGCGGACTACGGTCACTACGGGCCGCTCTTCATCCGGATGGCCTGGCACGCTGCCGGCACCTACCGCCTCGGCGACGGCCGCGGCGGCGCGGGCTCCGGCACCCTTCGCTTCGCACCCCTCAATAGCTGGCCGGACAACGCCAACCTCGACAAGGCCCGTCGCCTGCTGTGGCCGATCAAACAGAAGTACGGCCGCAAGCTCTCCTGGGCCGACCTGATGATCCTCACCGGCAACTGCGCCCATGAGTCGATGGGCTTGAAGATGTTTGGCTTCGCCGGCGGTCGCGAAGACGTCTGGGGACCGGAAGAGGACATCGACTGGGGACCCGAAACGGAGTGGCTCGGAGACCAGCGCTACAGTGGCGACCGCGACCTGCAGAAGCCCCTCGGCGCGGTGCAGATGGGCCTGATTTACGTCAACCCCGAGGGACCGAACGGCAAGCCGGACCCGGTGGCCGCCGCCCGGGACATCCGGGAGACCTTTGGCCGTATGGCGATGAACGACGAGGAGACGGTTGCCCTGATCGCCGGCGGTCACACTTTCGGCAAGGTGCACGGCGCCGCCGATGCGGACGCTCACGTCGGCCGCGAACCGGAAGGCGCGGATCTAGCGGAGCAGGGCCTTGGCTGGAAGAACAGCCACGGCACCGGCAAGGGCGCCGACACCATCACCAGCGGCCTGGAGGGCGCCTGGACCAGCCAGCCGGCGAAGTGGGACCACGGCTTCTTCGACAACCTGTTTAACTTTGAGTGGGAGTTGACCAAGAGCCCCTCCGGCGCCCACCAGTGGACGCCGAAGAATCCGGAGGCCCAGGGCACCGTGCCGGACGCCCACGATCCGTCGAAGACCCACGCGCCGATGATGCTCACGACCGACCTCGCCCTGCGCTTCGACCCGATCTACGAGCCGATCTCGCGCCGTTTCCACGAGAATCCGGACGAATTCGCCGACGCCTACGCCAAGGCCTGGTTCAAGCTGACCCACCGCGACATGGGTCCCGTTTCCCGCTACCTCGGCCCCTGGGTGCCGCAGGAACAGCAGCTCTGGCAGGACCCCATCCCCGCGGTGGACCATGAGTCGATCGACGACCACGACATCGCCACCCTGAAGGCGAAGATCCTCGACTCGGGTCTCTCCATCTCGCGTCTGGTGTTGACCGCCTGGGCGTCGGCGGCCACCTTCCGCGGTACCGACCTGCGCGGCGGCGCCAACGGCGGCCGCATCCGCTTGGCCCCGCAGAAGGATTGGGAGGTCAACGACCCGAAAGAACTGCTGGATGCCTTGTCCGCCCTGGCAAAAATACAAAGCGAATTCAACAACTCGCAGACCGGCGGCACGCGAGTCTCCCTCGCCGACCTGATTGTGCTGGGCGGCTGTGCCGCCGTCGAGCAGGCGGCGAAGAATGCCGGACACGATGTAGCGGTGCCTTTCTCACCGGGTCGTACCGACGCCTCAGCGGAAGAGACCGACGCCGAATCCTTCTCCTACCTCGAACCGACGGCGGACGGCTTCCGCAACTACCTCGGCAACGGCAATACTCGGCCGGCCGAGGAACTGCTGGTCGACCGAGCCCAGATGCTGACCTTGAGCGCTCCGGAGATGACGGTGCTGGTCGGCGGCATGCGAGTTTTGAATGCCAATACCGAGCCGGACGGCCACGGGGTCTTCACCGACCGGCCCGAGACGCTGACCAACGACTTCTTCATCCACCTGCTGGACATGAACACCCAGTGGGCGCCGTCCGCGACCGACGAGGGCGTGTTCGAAGGCCGCGATCGCCACACCGGCGCCGTCCGATGGACCGGCACGCGGGTCGATCTCGTCTTCGGCTCAAACTCCCAGCTTCGCGCCCTGGCCGAGGTCTACGCCTCGGACGACGCGAAGGAGATCTTCGTCCAAGAGTTCGTGGCGGCCTGGGGCAAGGTGATGAACCTGGATCGCTTCGACCTCGACTGAGGTCGCAAGGAATCCACCAAACGTTCAAAGGCCGTCGGGTAGCTACCCGACGGCCTTTTTCGTTGCGATTCCAGCTACCCGTTCTCCTCAGCCCAGAACCGCCTCCCCCACCGCCAGCGCCTCGGCCAGCGCATCCCCCACCGCTTTCGTCCCCATCGACCCGCCGAGGTCCGCCGTGGTGCGGCCGCTGGCGATCATCTCTTTGACAGCGTTCTCCATCGCCTGGGCGGCCTCGCCGTGACCGATCGAGTCGAGCATCAGGGCCGCCGAGAGGACGGCGCCGAAGGGGTTGGCGCGGTCGGTGCCGGCGTATTTGGGCGCGGATCCGTGGACCGGTTCGAACATCGAGGTCTGGCCCGGGTGGAGGTTGGCCGAAGCGGCGACACCCAGGCCGCCCTGGAGGGCCGCTCCAAGGTCGGTGATGATGTCCCCGAACATGTTGTTGGTGACGATCACGTCGAAGGACTCCGGCTTGCGGATCATCTGCATGGTCAAGGCGTCAACGAAGTAGTGGCTGGTCTCGATCGAGGGGTACTCCTCCGCCACTTCGGCGAAGGCGCGCTGCCAGAGGTCGTGGCCGTAGCGCATGACGTTCGATTTGTCCGCCATGCAGACCTCCCGCCGGCCGTGCGCAACGGCGTAGTCGAAGGCCGCCCGGATGATGCGCTCAACGCCCTTGCGGGTGTGCACCTCTTCTTGCAGCGCCACTTCGTCGGCGGTACCGCGCTTGAAGTTGCCGCCGACGTTGACGTAGGCCCCCTCCGTATTCTCCCGGAAGACCACCATGTCGATGTCCGCCACACCCTTGGCTTTGAGCGGGCAGAGGCGCTCGTCGAACAGCTTGATCGGCCGCAGGTTGATGAACAGATCCAGGCCGAAGCGGATGCCCAGCAGGATGTCCGCCGCGTGCTTCATGTCCGGCACCCGGGGGTCGCCGTAGGCGCCGATGAAGATGGCCGAGTAGTGGTCCCGGAAGTCTTCGAGAGCGCCTTCCGGCAGGGTTTCGCCGGTGTCCAGATAGCGGTCCGCATCCCACGGCAGGTGGACCAGCTCGAGCGGCAGATCCCAGCGCCCTTTCACCGCATCGAGCACCTTGACGGCCTCGGCCGTGACGTCCTTGCCGATGCCGTCGCCGGGAATGATCGCAATGCGCTGTGGCCGCCGATCGGAAGGTTTGAGATGGGACGGGTTCATAGATGACAAATCAGGAGGAGTATTCATGAAAAACCTACTTTGGAGAGTTGATTCGAAGTGAGTCCGACGACTCGATGATGCGGTGATGGTACCAGGTTGCGGAGACCGGGCCGAGGCCCGCAGGGGAAGCCTTTGCGGACCCCGGCGCGGCCTGGATTTGTCTCCGGCGGCGAGGCGTGATGAAGTCAGGCGACTCGAATCAGCCACTCCGCTGCGGTGACCCCGCTGTGGACTATCGGGAGGTAGCGATGGAATCGACCCCTTTGATCACCAATGACGCCGTGGTGCTCGGCATTCTGAGCGTCATTCTGGCCTTCGTCTTCAAGACCTCTTCGAGCGACAGTCCGTTCTGGAAGAAATTCTACGTCTTCTTCCCGTCGGTCCTCGCCTGCTACTTTCTGCCGTCGGTGCTGAGCACCCTGGGCATCATCTCCGGCGAGACCTCGAACCTCTACTTCGTCGCCTCGCGCTACCTGCTGCCGGCGAGCCTGGTGCTGCTGACCTTGTCCATCGACATTCCCGGCATCATCCGCCTGGGACCGAAAGCGCTGATCATGTTCTTCACCGGCACCGTCGGTATCGTAGTCGGCGGTCCGCTGGCGCTGCTGCTCTTCTCCTGGATCTCGCCGGACCTCCTCGGAGTGGACGGCCCGGACGCCGTGTGGCGCGGCATGACCACCGTCGCCGGTAGCTGGATCGGTGGCGGCGCCAATCAGGCGGCGATGAAAGAGGTCTTCGGCGTAGGCGACCGCATCTTTTCGGTGTGGGTGGCGGTGGACGTGATCGTCGCCAACATCTGGATGGCCTGTCTGCTGATCGCCGCCGGCCGCTCGAAGGAAATCGACGCCAAGACCGGCGCCGACGCCTCGGCGATCGAGGATTTGAAAGAGCGCGTCTCGGCCTTCCAGAAAAAGCACGCCCGCATTCCCACCACCACCGAGACGATGATGATCGTCGCCGTCGGCGTCGGAGTGACTGGCGCCTCGCACTTCCTGGCGGAACGCATCGCCCCGTGGCTCGGCGAAGTCGCGCCGATCCTCGCCCGCTTCAGCTTGACCAGCACTTTCTTCTGGCTGGTAGTGTTCGCCACCACCGCCGGGCTGATCCTCTCGAACACCAAGCTCAAAAACCTCGAAGGCGCCGGCGCCTCGCGCATCGGCACCGTGTTTCTCTACTTCCTGATCGCTTCCATCGGCATGAAGATGGACCTCAAGGCGATCCTCGAGTACCCACAGCTCTTCGCCGTCGGCGGCCTGTGGATGCTGATCCACGCCACCCTGATGATCGTGGTGGCGAAGATCATCAAGGCACCGGTGTTCTTCCTAGCCGTCGGCAGCCAAGCCAACGTCGGCGGCGCCGCCTCGGCGCCGGTGGTGGCCTCGGCGTTCCACCCGGCCCTCGCGACGGTGGGCGTGCTGCTGGCCGTCTTCGGCTACGCCCTGGGCACCTACGCGGCGTGGATGTGCGGGCAGATCTTGCGGGTGATTGCGGGGGCCTAGCCCTCGGGCGCTGATTCGCCGAGAACGAGCACCTCGAGCAGAACCGACCTGCCCTGATCGGCGTCCCTCAGAGGGCCTCTGCCTGGTTCTCGTCGGGCGCTTCGGTGAGCTTGGCAGGCGTCGCCGACGACATTGGGGCCTCGGACGTCGCGCACGTGGCCGAAGTGGCGATCGCCGTCGGTTCTTCCCAGGGTAGCGACGAGTAGTAAACCCGGACGCAATTCGACTGAGTGATCTGGTAGAACGAAGGCAGATAGCATTTGCACACGCCCGCGAGGCTCCCCGCACAGTTGCTGACGGTGGAGATTTCCCATCCCCCCGCCGCTTGCTGCGCCGGAGTGCATGCGCCCGGACTCGGAGGGGACTGGTAGGGAACCGCGCAAGCGAGCCCGGTGCAGGTACCAGCGCATCCTTCGCATCCGGCGCCCCCGGGACCACACTGGGCGAGACTCGGAGCCGCCGAGAAGAGCAGTAGCAGACAGAAGACGGTCGCTGCGAAACCCACGATTCTCCAATTGGTTTTCATGGTCATTCTCCTTGTCGCTGGACAGGGTGGTCACGGGACAGCCCCGTGCTTCTACCGCAGCCGTAGTACGTCCGTCTCTCGGAAAAGTTTAGCGAGGACGACATATCGGCAAGGCGACATGTCGTAATAGATCACAAACGCGAACGCGAGCTCGCCGCCGCCTGCGGAATCGCCCGCCGGCGCAGCCGAGGAACGGGCATGGTGCCGAATTCGAAGGACAGCGGCAGATTGGGCATCAGCAGCCCCCTGGCTGCGCCTGTTCCCCTAGGCTCGTGGGAGCCGACAGCACTGTCCTTGCTCCCAACTTCTGAGCCTTCAACCCCATCTACAGCCACCTCCATTGAGCCATCTCGGCCAGATGTCAGCCCTGCATCTCTAGCGCCAGCTCCTGCCCGCAACCTCACCGCCCTCCCTAGCCTAGAAGACCACTAGGCAGCGAGTATCAAATCCAGCTCCGCCATCGAAATGCCTAGATTGAGCACGGCGGTGACCTCTCGGCTCGGCTTCGGCGAAGCTTCGAGCTTGAAAATTCTCCGAGCGGAGGCACTCATCTTGCTCTAGATTCTGATCTCGAACGAGTACTAGTAGAGAAGATCCGCAACTACACCTCCAAACCAAACCCAGCGCTGGGAAGTGCAATGAGTCCTGCTGCATGGACTCGACTGAATGGCTCCGCATTCTCAATGTTTCCGCGCCGTCGACTAGATGAACGGCATAGACAATCATTGGCGCCAAAGCACCAATATTGATCGCGAGCATACGGCTCTCAATACCGTATGCGTATACCATCGCGCCGGCAATGAGTGCCAAAACCATTCGCGTAACCCAGAATGACGCACTCCGATAGCGACGAGGCACCTCGCCTCGCCCTGCATACCATGAGTATCGAACCATCTCAACGGCGACACTTCCACCAAACCCCCAAAAGAACGATTCGCTAATCTGCATCTCTTACCCCCGTTTCTCACCAAAAGCTTCCCCATCAGGCGGTCACTGCGCCAACCCTAGAATGCGCTGCACCATCCAGGCGATGGAGAGAGGTGACTCGAAACGGAAGGTCCGTTCCCAAACCCGACACGGACTTTCACGTACTTTCCGGCCGAAGCCGATCGTCTCCCTTGACGCAAACACCGCAACGCTGCGACGGTTTACAGTAGTAAAAGCGTATTTCGTATACTTCAAACGGGAGACGGGTCATGAACTCCGAGTTGGACAACGCGTCGGTACTAGGGTTCTGCGTAGTAGTCATAGGCAGCTTCCTTGCCGCATACCTAGGAAGGAAGCACTCCAATGAAAGTGCCGAGCGCAATCTGTCTGAGCAAGGCCTAAACCGCTGGTTGATCGGACTGAGTGCAGGTGCAACAGCGAACAGCGGATTCGTTGTCACAGGAGCAGTAGGCCTAGGCTACTCTCAAGGCGTCTACTGGCTACTCCTACCTCTGGGTTGGTTCGTCGGCGACCTACTTTTCTGGCACTCTTTCCCTCATAGAATCAATGATTTCGGCAGAGCAGCGAAAGCCAGTACACTCTCAGATCTAATCTCCCACCAACTAGGAATCTCTCGCCTGCACCCGCTAGTAGTTGTGACAACATTGTTGGTCCTACTCTGTTTAGGAGGTTACACTCTGGCACAATGGGTCGCTGGCCAAAAATTCCTCGAAGGAGCATTCGGCGCTTCTAATACCATATCCCTGCTTGTCTTCGCGGCTCTTATCATCGCCTACACCACGATTGGGCGATTCCGTGGGTCTGTGTATGCAGACTCATTCCAGGCAATCACACGACTGGCTGGTACAGCCATCGCACTGGTTACGGTTTCCTGGGCTGCCTTTAGCAAACCAGACATCTTTTCACTCAACATTACGTCTGCCGGAAGCGGATTTCTGAGTATCCTCGGAACAGGGAGCCTCACAACAGCCATAGGCGTGGTTGTTGGCTACGCTGCGGCCTCCCTAGGTTTCGGACTCGGACAACCCCAAGTCACAAGCAGGTACCTAGCCGGACAGAGCCCGGCAGAAACCAGAGCTGCACGATGGATCTACATCCTCTACGTGCAAAGCACTTGGGCCACCATGACGATCTTTGGTGTCATCCTAAGAGGTGTCTCGCCCGATATTCCCGACCCGGAGAAAGGACTGACTATCTTCTTGGTCTCTGCTCTACCCCCGCTCTTAGCAGGAATTATCATTGGAGACATCTTCGGTGCCATTGCCAGTACCGCCAACAGCCTGCTGGTAGCAATGGCTCAAGCCGCGAGGGGACTTCTTGGACCAAGGCTCAGCCTCAAAGTACCCTTCTCGGCTCTAACAATGGGCTTCGGCATAGTGACAGTCTTTCTCTCCAGCCAACTTGGATCCAACGCCTCGGTCTTTGAGATCGCGATCTCGTCGGTTTCTCTGATGGCTGCGGGACTAGCACCAGTTGTCGCAATTAAAGTGCTCCGATGGCCACACTCGACTTCCTCTGTTTCACTATCTATTGCCCTAGGCCTCAGCTCAGCCATTCTCTGGAAGATCAGCGGACTCTCGGAAAATCTGAATGAGGCAGCCATCGGCTTCTCTGTAGGCCTCCTGACCAACTACCTATTTTCGCCCTCGAATTCACCAGCTAAGCGCCGACGCGAAGTATAGCTGCCTCATCGAGATCAAGGATTGCCGTATGAAACGATCGTCCAACAATAGGATTAGAGAGGGTATTCGTGACTGGCCGGCAAAAAGGTCATTCTTGCGAGGAATCTACAATGAAGTCACTGACACCGGACTTGTTGCCAGCGTAGTAGACAACTGGGTCGAGAAGCATGAGAAGAAAGATGTCACCAACCAATTCTACGACACCTTCCGCCGGTGGGGAGATAGTCGACCGACATCGAGGAGATCCCAAGACTTTTGGGACTGGATTATTAAGAATCACTGCTTGAACGTTCGCGCACCACAGCTCTGGACCTGCTCAATTTCTCAGTTCATATCTTACTTTCCACCCTCTGAGGCTGACGTCGGAATCGCTGTAGGACAACTCATTGATGACCCAAGATCTGAACTTGACAATCAGACGCGGAGAATACTCAGAAAACGATTCATAGAGGACTTCGAAGGGAAAGGTCTCTATAACGCTCAGCTCTTTCCAGAATACACATTCAATCTCAGCGAGAACGTTACCTTCGAAGGACCACATACAGGAATACCCAAGGGACAGATACAGCATTTCCAATTCTACACCGTCCCTGAGGCTGCCATGGCCTGGAAGAAGCTAGTCGACTCCGAGAACTACCGATTGTATCTAGACTGCCTGGTGTCCCTCGAAATGGTGAGCGAGTCTGACATTTGGCTTGAGAGGATTAGCGATGGGAGACACAACGTCGCTATTGTCCTGGGCGGTGGAGGATCACCTGAAAAGGACTGGATCATTGCCAAAAGTCTACTTCGAGCGACGGATCGACTCGACCTCTACATTACTGACATAAGCTTATACATGCTCAAAGACTCAGCACGAGTCTTGCAACGCCGTATTTCCAAAATGAGCCTTGAAGATCGCCTAATACCTCAGTACAAAATATACGATTTCCTAAAGCTAGATGAGCAAATGCCTCGAGCCGAGAGCTGGGAGTCAGTAATTTGGGTACTGGTGGGTGGTTCGATGGGTAACGTGCCGAATGAGCGCGACTTCTTTCGCTCCATTAATGGCCCCTCAAGAACTGGAGACCTACTTATTGTCGGCATCGACACCTTTTCCGAGGAAACAGATGAAGAACTAGCAGATCGCATGGTGTCCCAGTACAAAAGCAAGGAACTAGACTCCCTCCTTCTGACGCCACTCCTAGGACGACTTGAGGAAACAGACAAGAACAATGATTGCGCTGTAGAAGTCAAGCTGATTGGAGAACATCATGAGAATCCTCTCAGCGAAGTTCCTCATTCTCGAACGGCAGTCTTCTTCACAAATGTCGACAATGGAAGAGACTCGAAAGAAGTCATCCTGGCAAGCTCAACCCGGTACACGATTCGCAGCTTCCTAGACTATGCAAAGAGGTTTGGGTGGCGTCACCTTACGACAGCAAGAGCCTCGGAATCCTCTACGTACTCACAAGTACTATTGGAGAAGTTTCGATAGTCGTCGCGTCAAAACAGCACCAGATTTGCGAAGTGATCTGAGGCACTCGTGACGTGCTCCCCGTAATTCGGCCCAGTAGACTTTGAGCAATCTGGGCTGAAAGGAGGAGGGCAATATGCGCAAGAGTCGCTACAGCGAGGAGAAGATCATCCGGGTGCTCCAGGAGGTGGAGTCGGACAAGTCGGTGAAGGATGTGTGCCGCGAGCA